>JALXCG010000641.1 GCA_026991065.1 Gemmatimonadota bacterium
CCAGTTTGCATGCTCCATCCCCTCGCTGTGATGCAGCTTGATCCCTTCGTTGCGAAGACCTCGCCGAAGGCCTTCCGCGACCGCACGTACTTGTACGTCTGAAAGCGCGCTGCAGATCATCAGGTAGTCCGCAACATTCGAGGCCTCGCCGACTTCGACGACGAGCACATCTTCAGCTTTCTTCTCGAGGGCAAATGTGGCCGCCAGAAGCGCCGTGCGCCGCGCGGTCCGTTCTACTTGAGCCATCGTATCTCCCGGTAGTCTCTTCCCACAATCAGCGCGTAGTCCGCAATCGCATCGGGCTCCTTCTGGAGAATAGCAGCTCGACAACCCAACGCCTCCTGCACGTCCCGAAGCCCGGCGCGATTGCCCTTGAGGTCAATCAAAATGGATTTCCCATAGCTGAAATCGTCCGCGTTTCCTGTGTGAATCACATCGAAACCTCGATCAAGAAGCCGCGCCTTGATTCTCGCCGCGAGCCCGGCTTCTCCGCAGCCGTTGCGAACTTCAATCAAGGGGCGTGTGTCGATACTCCAACTTGCCGTGTCCTCGGTCACTCGTTTGTCGACGAGATCGACGACTACGCCATAGAGACCGGCCATGGCCAGTCCGCCCAAAATCGCCATGAGAGATAGAGCGCCTGTAGAGGCAGGGGGTGTTGGCCTGCGCCGGCGCCGTTTTCTTGTTTGCATACGTCTTACTTAATCCTCTTCTTGCAAGCGCGAAACCCGGCGAGTCATCGGTGGAATCGCTGTGCCATCATCAACGCGCACATCGTGCAGAACGCTCCCCGCGCCAATCCTGCAGCCTTCGCCGATGCTGGTGGTTCCGGCCAGGTGCACAAAGGGTTCGATGACGGTGTCGACCCCAATTTCGACACGTTCCTCGATCCACGTGGAGCCCGGCGACTCTATCGTGACGCCAGCGTCCATGAGGGCGGACAGTTTGCGCCGAATCAAGACAGCCCCGGCCTGGGCGAGTTGCTCCCGAGTGTTGATCCCCAAGAGTTCGTCTGGGTCATCGGTGGGAATCCCATGTACCGTTGCACCTTGACGCACCAGGATGGCGATTGTGTCAGTCAGGTAGGTTTCCCCCTGGGCATTCTGATTGCCAAGCGACCCCAAGGCGCTACGCAGGGCTGCCGCACGAAACGCATAGATGCCGCTGTTGATTTCGCCAATTCGGAGTTCCGCCGGGGAAGCATCGCGGTGCTCAACGATGCCAAGTACCGCTCCGCCGGAGGAGCGAACAATGCGTCCGTAGCCACTCGGGTCGGCAAGATTCGCCGTAAGAATCGTCGCGTCGGCGGCATGCTGCCGGTGATAGTCCAGCAGCATTTGGTAGGTGGCGGCTCTCACGAGGGGTGCATCGCCAACCGTGACCAGGACCGGTTCATCGCCAAGCGGCAGCCGTGGCTCGGCACACTGGACGGCATGTCCCGTGCCGTTTTGCTGCTCCTGCATCACAAAACGGACACCCGGTCCAGCCGCGACCTTTTGCACAAGGTCCGCCTGGTGCCCCACAACAACGACGTGTTGGGCGATTCCGCCTCCACGCAGCGCGCGGAGTACCCACTCGATCAAGGAATAGCCGGCAATACCATGCAAGACCTTTGCTTGCCGTGAGCGCATGCGGGTTCCCAGCCCGGCGGCAAGAATAACGGATACCGTAGAATCTATCATGATTGAGACTGTTCTATTGTGACTACTCGGTTATCGATCAGACGGGTAACGCCGACACGGGCGGCAACCGCTAACAGGACTTCGCCCTCCAACTGCGGTACAACTGCAAGGTCACTGGCGCGGAGAACATCTGCGTAGACGGGGGAAATCCCCGGCGATTCTTCCAAGATTCGGCTCATCGCCATTCGCACCATCTCCGCCCGCCGCTCCCCCCGAACAATTGCGTTGGCCCCCTCATCGAGTGCACGAGTCAACGCAAGTGCTTGAGTCTTCTCTTCCGGACTCAGGCGAGCATTGCGACTGCTCATCGCCAACCCACTCGGCTCGCGCACAATCGGCCCCCCAACAATGTGCACGCCCAAGCCGAGATCTTCGTTGACTCGACGCACAATCTGCAACTGCTGAAAATCCTTTTGTCCAAAAACCGCCACGGTCGGACGAACCAAAGAAAAAAGGCGCGTGACTACGGTTGCAACGCCGTCGAAATGCCCTGGGCGCGTTGCCCCGCAGAGCCTCTGCGTCAAGGGACCTTCCACATGAACTCGAGTAGCGGCGCCCGGGGGATAAAACTCCTCCGCCGACGGAACAAATGCGAGATCCACACCGCGCCGGCGGAGTTTCTCCAGGTCTCCGCGTTCGTCTCGCGGGTAGGTCTCCAGGTCTTCTCCCGGACCAAACTGCAAAGGATTGACGAAGATCGACACAACCACACGATTTGCAAGCTTGGCGGCCAGATCCACCAATGAAAGATGGCCTTCGTGAAGGAACCCCATGGTGGGGACAAAGCCAATGCGCTGAGCGCCCATCTCCTTCCGGGCACTGACAAGATCGGGCACATTCCGCACGACCCTCATTGCGCCTCCGTCGTTTTCTCGCTGGTGCGGGGCGCGGGATCGGTCGTTTCAACGCCATAGCTGTGCTCGGGACCTGGGAATCGCCCATCAAGGACCTCTTCGATGTAGTTTCCTACCGCCCCCCTGATCACGCCGGCCAGACTGGCGTAACGTTTCACGAAGCGAAGTTCAAACTCCTCGAAGATACCCAACATGTCCTGCAGAACAAGAACCTGCCCATCGCACTGAGGACCAGCGCCAATGCCAATGGTTGGAATGGAGAGAGTCTCGGTCACCCTGGCAGCGACAACTGAGTGGACCTTCTCCAATACCACTGCAAACGCCCCCGCCTCCTCCAGTGCCAAGGCACCCCGCAGAATCTCGTCGGCACTTTCCGCCGTGCGCCCTTGCAGCCGGTAGCCACCAAAACGGTGAATCGATTGAGGAGTCAGACCCACATGGCCCATCACTGGTATGCCGGCACGCACAATCGCAGCAACTCGGTCCGCGAACTCCTCGCCACCTTCAAGCTTGACCGCTCCGCACCCTCCTTGGGCCATGAGTTGACAGGCGGAATCGACCGCCTGCTCGACCGATGCCTGGTAGGATCCAAAAGGCAGATCTCCCACAACCAGGCAGCGACGAGGCTGCGCCGTCACACATCGCGTGTGATAGATCATCTCATCGAGCGTAACCCCCAGCGTGGTAGAACGCCCCTGCACCACCATGCCGACCGAATCTCCCACCAGAATCATGTCGATACCGGCCTGGTCCACCAGCCCCGCAAACAGGTGGTCGTAGGCCGTCAGCATTGTGATCCTGTGGCCCTTCTGCTTCTTGCGGCGAATGCTTGTTGCGGTGACCGGTTTCATCATGATTGCGACTCGACAGAGTTCCCCGGCTCATCCGGAGAGTCGTCGGGGTCCCTTGTGTCATCGACGCAGGGAACGTAGTACCTCGTCCCGTTGGCTCCGGCCAGGATCTCTCGAACCAAGTCTTGGAAATGGGCTGGATTTGCCACGAAATCGATGTGATCCGTGTTCACAACGAGCAGCGGCGTACTGGAGTAGTGGAAGAAAAAGTAGTTGTAGGCTTCGTTTAGCCGCTGGATATAGTCGCGATCCATGGAGCGTTCGAACTCACGGTCTCGTTTCTTGATGCGCGCCATGAGCACGTCCGTGCTTGCCTGCAGATAGATCACCAGGTCGGGCGAAACAATCCGATCGGCGAGCGCGTTGTGAACGCTGTCGTAGAGAGCCAGTTCGTCATCATCAAGATTCAGACACGCAAATATCCGGTCCTTGGCGAAAAGATAGTCGGAGACCGTGTAGTGCTCGTACAGACCTGGTGCGCGGACTTTATCTTGCTGCCGAAAGCGAGACAACAGGAAATAGATCTGGGTTTGGAAGCGAAAAGCCTCGGAGTCACGATAAAACCTGGCCAGAAATGGGTTCTCCTCCACCTCCTCGCGAACAATCTCGGCGCCGAGTTCCTTGCCCAGCATCTCGGCCATGGTGGTCTTTCCAGCTCCGATCACGCCTTCGACGACTATGTAGGCAGCTGTCTTCAACACGTCCGCGACTCTCCAATCCAGGGAAATGGTCCCTGGCGCCAAACCGGTGGATGCGCTGGACATTGGGCCAGCAACTGCTCGATGCTGCGGCCAAGGGTCGGATGGTGCGCCCGAGGTGCAACCTCCGCGAGAGGCTCCAGGACAAAGCGCCTATGCGCCAATTCCCGATGTGGCACCTGGATCCAAGGATCGACGACCACTTGATCTCCTCTTTCGCCGTACATCAGCAGATCAATGTCTATCTCGCGGGGGTGCCAATGAGGCCGAATTCGCCTTCCAAGCGTTCGCTCCACGGCTTTGAAAAGCGTCAGGAGTTCATCTGGCGCAAGGCTGGAGCGCCCGCAGAACGCCGCATTGAGAAAATCGGGTTGATCGACAAAGCCTACGGCTGCGGAGCCGTACAGGGATGAGACCGACTCGATCCTGCAGTCTGACCGCTGCACAACCAAGCAAACCGCGCCCACGAGACGCGCCTCGCGATCTCCCAGATTCGACCCCAGTCCGGCCATGAAGCGGGTCACGGGTGCGGCACTCCTTCTCCTCCAACAGACACCTCCGCGGCGCCGACCTCCCCCCCCACCGGAGGTCCTGGCTTGGCACAGGCAACGCGCAACTCCCGCACCTCGGGAAAAGTCTCTCTGACACGCTGATATAACTCCACAGCGAGTGTCTCCAACAGCAGGTAGGGCTTTTCACCCGCCACCGTGCGAGCCAATTGATAGATGGCCGCGTAGTCCACCGTGGCCCCCAATTCATCAGCGGTACGGCCATTCCGATCCAAAGGCAAGTCGAGGCGAAAGGAGAGATCCGCCAGGATGGTGCGCGGTACGGAACGCTCTTCCGTGCCAACGCCGATGCGCGGAGTCAAGCGAACTTCTCGCAGTCGAATCTGGGCCTCGATGGTCGCCATCAACGCCGGCCCAGTCGATCGCAAGCTTGCGCAATGCGCTCCTCGGAATCCGTGAATGCAAGCCTTACATAGCCTTCCCCCGCTGGCGCCAATCCCGATCCCGGTGTCATCACAACTCCGCTTTCCCGCAAGACCCGACGGCAGAACTCGACCGAGCTTTCTTCCGTTGGAACACGGGCCCACACATAGAAGGTGCCATCCGGTGGCGTGACGCGCCACCCCGCCGCGCGCAATCCGCCGACCAGTAGATCCCGGCGCCGGCGGTAGATTTCGAGCAGTGGGGGAATGAGTTCCTCGGCGCGATTGAGGGCCTCGGCGGCAGCGTGCTGAGCGACCAAGAACACTCCCGTGTCGACATTGGATTTCACGCGTGCCAAGGCAGCAATCACGGATTCCGACCCGACCGCGAATCCGATTCTCCAACCGCACATGCTGAATGTCTTCGAGAGGGAGTGCAATTCAACGACGGCCGCGTCAGGATCCACGCCAGCCAGAACCGATGGTGCTGGCCTGCCGGTATAGGAGATCTCCAGATAGGGCGCGTCATGACACAGAACGATTTCACGCTCGCGCGCCCAAGCAACCGCTGTACGCAGGAACGAGGCCGGTGCGGCAGCCCCCGTGGGGTTATTCGGATAGTTCATGTGGAACAATCCGGCACGTTCGGCAATCGCCGCCGGTACATCCTCAAGGCGAGGCAGAAAAGCGTTGCTCTCAAGCAACGGCACGCCCACCGGTTCAGTACCGGAAAGGACGGCCGAAGCGCGATAGGCGGGGTAGCCCGGCTCGGTAAAAAGCAGCGCCTGGCCAGGATCCAGAAGCGCGAGAGGAAGATGCGCGATCGCGTCCTTGGCACCGAGCAGAGGCAATACCTGGCGACTGGGATCAACCGTTACACCGAAACGGCGGTCCATGTAGCTCGCAACCGCTTCGCGGAAGTCCCACAGTCCCGCGCCGAACGGATAACGATGATTGGCCGGGTCATCCAGAGCGTGCTTCGCTCGTTCGACAATTGGGGCCGGGGTGGGAATATCCGGATCACCGACACCCAGATCGATCACGATCTTGCCGGCAGCCGCTGTCTCCTTGGCCAACCTTTGGATCTCGGCAAAGACATAGACCGGTAAAGCTCGCAGACGTTCGTTTAGGCGATCCGTGGGTCTTCTCCTTTTAATAAGGTGCTCATGCACCGAGCACTGTCGTTGCAATCTTCAAGATGGCCTCCGCAAGAGCACCAGGCACTGAGCAGGCCTCCCATCAGACCGGGTCATCAGGGATCTCCGCAACCAGAGCTTCCGTCGTCAGCACAAGCCCGGCAATCGATCCCGCATTCTGCAACGCGGCACGGACTGTCTTGGCGGGGTCGATGACCCCACGAGCGACGAGATCCGCGTATTCGCCGGCGCGGGCATCATACCCCTCATGCGCCGACAACGCACCCACGTGTTGCACGACCACGGCTCCTTCTGCACCAGAGTTATCAGCAATCGTCCGTAGGGGAATCTCGAGAGCACGGGCAACGATGGCAGCAGCGGTCTCATCCTCGCCCGTCCAGCCCAGCGTGCGAAGATGCTGGCCGGCCCTCAGGAGGGCTACCCCGCCCCCCGGCACAACCCCTTCCGCCACCGCTGCAATGGTAGCGCTCAGAGCATCTTCAACACGGGCCTTGCGCTCTCTCATGGCCATCTCCGTCTGAGCCCCGACGCGGATTACGGCGATGCCACTCACCAAGCGCGCAAGGCGCTTTGCAAGTCGGTCTCGATCAAGCTCTGAGTCCGTCGCGGCAATCTGCTGACGAAGAGCACTGGCGCGTGCTTCGATCTGTGTCGGAGAGCCTCCGCCGCCAACGAGAGTGGTTGTTTCAGCCGTCACCGTGACACGACGTGCACTGCCCATATCTGCAAGGGTGGCACAGTCCAGGCCACGCCCTGCTTCCTCGGAGATCAGGTGGCCACCGGTGAGGGTCGCCAGATCCTCCAGTAAATCCCGCCGTCCATCTCCGAAACCGGGAGCCTTCACTGCTACCACCTGCAAAGCTCCGCGAAGTTTGTTCACGACCAACGTAGCAAGGGCCTCCCCTTCAACGTCTTCTGCCACGATCAAGAGGGGGCGGTTTGCCTGTGCCGCTTTTTCGAGGAGTGGAAGCAGATCGCGCATCGTGGCGATCTTCCGGTCGCAAATGAGTACCAGCGCGTTCTCCAGCACCGACTCCATTCTCTCGGCGTCAGTCGCAAAATACGGCGATAGATACCCGCGGTCGAGCCGCATCCCCTCGACCACCTCGAGAGACGTTTCCGTCGCCGCTGCTTCCTCCACGCTGATCACCCCGTCCTTGCCCACCTGCTCCATCGCGCTGGCGAGCAACTCGCCGACTTCGCGATCACCATTGGCAGCAATCGTGGCCACTTGCTCAATTCGTTCTTTGTTGACGAGGGCGATTGCGTTGGCCTGGATCCAACCCGCAGCTTCACGGATGGCGCGGTCCATGCCCCGCTTCAACGCATGAGGATTCATTCCGCCACTCACGGCCTGAATCCCCTCAAACATTAGCGCCCGCGCCAGGACTGTTGCGGTAGCAGTCCCATCTCCCGCCACATCCGCAGTCTTGCTGGCGGCTTCTTTGAGCAATTGGGCGCCCATGTTCTCGTACGGGTCGTCCAACTCCAGGTCCTGGGCCACGCCGGCACCATCGCGCGTGAGTGCGGGAGCCCCCAACCCCCTGTCCACAATCACATTCGCACCGCAGGGCCCGAGAGTGATTGCCACGACTTCGGCCAGTTTGTCAACTCCACGCTTCAGACGCCGCCGCGCGGCGAAGTTGTATTCGATCTCTTTTGGCATGAGTTTCCTGACAAGATTCCCCCTGAGTGCGCTCTTCGATTCGAATGCGAGCGCTTGCGGGTCAACAAGTGTGCCCCAAGAGCGCGCCGAGGTAAACAGCCCTCCCCCGTGCGATTCATCTTCGGGACTTTGTAGGTGCCGGATTCGCCATTATTCAGCGTAGCGCAATAGGAAGAGAGTGGCCCCCCGAAAGCCTCTCCGGCAACGCAACCGCATCGCCAGGCCACAGCCTCCGATTCAGCTCGTGGGACACACCGCGTGCCCCGGTGATTGAAAATGCGGCTGGAAAACCGGCCAGGATACAAGCGGACCCAAGGTGGATCTCCGACCAGCGGAAGGCACGCTTTCCCCTTTCTCCATTTCGTCGATCCGAATGCTTGAACCCGCTTCCATTCACGAGTAAAGTATCGGCTCCTTACCATTTGGTTGACCCACAGTCGTGAGGAAAGGCCTCTCGAATGGCAAAAGCCCGACGAGCACAAACCGGGTTCCTTCGGCTCTCGTCGGCGGGATTCGAATTGGCTGCGTCCATCATCGGTTTTGCAGCTTTGGGCTATGGCTTCGATCGGCATTACGATACCGCTCCCAGGGGTGTGCTGATTGGCACCGGCCTCGGGTTGGTGGGCGGTCTCTACAATCTGGTCAAAGGGGCACTCCGCGCGACCCGGAAATTCGACCAAGAAACTAAAACATGACCTCGCTGCTCCGCCCACAAGGGTGGGGAGCGAGGCGGATCATTGGCCAGAGTTCGTGACGACCGGCAGAAATCATTTCCCCTGGATTCGGTTTCTCCGCTGGCTGCTGCTGTGCAGCGCTCTCCTTTTCATCGTGGGCTACCTACCCACCGTCCATCTGGGTGGGCGAGATGCGGTAGCAAGCATGCTGGTGGGGTGCGCAATCAGCGTGATCACCTCCATTCTGGGTGCCATTCCCCTCGCGTGTCGCGCTGTGACAAGTGACCGCGCGAGGGCTCTGGTGCCATTGACTGGAGTCGGGCTGCGTTTCGCCGCGGCACTGGTTCTTGGACTCCTTACCGTTTTTCTTACATCTCTCGCTCCCGTGCCTCTCCTCATGTGGGTGGCACTAAGCCACTTGGCCTTTCTCACCATCGACGTCAGGTTTGCGTTCCAAGCAATCGCAAATTCCGAGACCTAAAGACCATGGGAAGCCTGTTTTACATCTCCTCCGGGAACCCCCTGGATCACATCGTTCAGCACCCGCTCAAGCAGATTCACGTCGATCTGGGGTTTCCACTTACTCCCGACGGTGTGATCACTCTCTTCAGCGATCACATCTCGATGCTCCTTCTCGCGGGCCTGCTTCTCGTGGTTTTCTTTCCGAGACTGGTGCGCGGTCGGCGAGCGAAAAGCGGAATTGAAGCGATGGTCCCGACCGGCTCCGCAAATCTCCTGGAAATGATCTGCGAATATTTTCGCAAAGAGGTAGCCTATCCGGTCCTGCATGAACACACGGATCGCTTCATCAAGTACATCTGGAGCGTCTTCTTCTTCGTCGTCACAGTCAACCTCCTGGGCCTGCTACCCATTCCAGCGATAAGCGAACTATTCGGCGTGCACCTTGGCGGAACCGCAACAGCCAACATCTACACCACGGGGACTCTCGCGGTGCTGACCATGATCATGATGGTTGCGAATGGATTGCGCATGGGAGGCACCAAATACCTCGCGCATTTCAGTCCCGGTCCAATCTGGCTGGCTCCGCTGATGATTCCGGTCGAGATCATCGGTCTTGGCGCGAAGATCTTTGCTCTGGCGGTCCGTCTTTTCGCCAACATGATGGCCGGCCACATTCTCTTGGCCGTGCTCCTCAGTTTCATTCTCGCGGCGGGTAGCTCGAGTGGCGCCGCTGCCGGACTGGGCGTAGCCGTCCCCGTCGTATTGGGCAGCGTAGCGATTACACTCCTTGAGATCTTCGTCGCTTTCCTTCAAGCGTTTATCTTCACCTTTCTGACCACGCTCTTCATTGCCATGTCGGTTGTTCTCGACCACTGACAGTGAGGAGCGTGTTCGACGATCTTGCCATGCCCGGATATGCGCGGGGCACGCGGGCCGTAAGGCGTGACTGCGATGGCGAGCGAACAATCGGTGACCTGCCCCGCCAGGTTTCCAGCCACAGGAATCCAAAGAAAATGAACTCAAAACTCACGAAGATTCTCTTCACTCTTGCGCTCCTCGTTCTGATCGCTCCTGCGATGGCTTTCGCGGAGGAAGCCGCCACACTCATCACGACGGCTGGCGCGGGTAAGTTGGGTGGCGCAATTGGTGCAGGCCTCGTGCTCATGGGCGGCGGAGCCGCCATTGGTCGCATCGGCGGCAGCGCGGTCGAGTCGATTGCCCGTCAGCCCGAAGCGACAAGCCAGATCTCCACGGCGATGATCATCACCGCGGCAATGGTTGAAGGGGCCACCCTCTTCGGCGTCATTGTCGGCCTGATGGCTGTTCTCTAAGTTCCGACAACCTGCACGCGCGCTCCTTTTCCCACCAGTTGCGAGGTCGAAGGGACAGAGCGATGCGTTCGATTCGCCCGCAGAGGACCACGCCGTGCCGCTGAGGTTCGCTTAACCGCCAACCTCAGCAACCACGGGCACCTCACCCAAGCCCCTGTCGCTGCCTGCGCAGGGGCCTGAGAAGAGACTTGAGGATGAAACGAAGAGTGTTTGAATTGGCAACCGCGCTGACTCTGCTCTGCCTTTCCGGCGCAGCGTGGGCCAGCGGCGGCGGAGAAGAAGGCACCATTAGCCCCTTCGCGGGTGACGTCGGCAACATTCTGTGGACATTGGTGATCTTCCTGCTGGTTGTGACCGTGCTCGGAAAGTTCGCCTGGAGCCCAATGCTGGCTTCACTGCAATCTCGCGAGAAGTTCATTCACGATTCGCTTGCGGAAGCCAAGAAGGAGCGTGAAGAGGCTGCAAAGCAACTGGCGCGCTACGAAGCTGAGTTGGCAAATGCGCGCAAGGAAGCAAGCAAGATTGCCGAAGAGGGCCGCCGCGATGCCGAGGCTTTGCGGAAGAAGATTGAAGCGCAGGCGGATGAAGAGGCGAAGCGCATCATTGAGCGCGCGAGGCGTGAGATCGATGTCGCCAAGCAGGCTGCGGTTCACGATCTCTATTCGCAGGCTGGCCAATTGGCGACCGAGTTGGCGGGGCGCATTATCCACAAGGAGTTAAATGCCGCAGACCACGCCGCTCTGATTTCCGAGGCTATTGGTCAAATGGACTTGCCGGAGCGCAACTAGTCCTTTTCGAGCGGCTGCTGACCGGCTGCCGCTATGGAAGAAAGGCCGGATCGCCCATGGCGAAGTTCGACGACAAAGCAATGGCAATCGCCCGCGTCTATGCTCGAGCAATGCTTGAGTTGGCGCCGGAAGATGCGCGGGGCTCACTCTGCGACGAACTGTTCGCGCTGGTTTCGATTGTCCGCAACCAAGCAGAGTTTGCGGATTTTCTCGCCAGCCCGATGGTGGATCAGGAAGCACGGCGCACGGTCATAGACAGGGCGCTGAAGGGCAAGATCAGTGATCTTCTTCTGGATTCGCTCCAGGTCATGAACCGTAAATCCCGATTGCCGCTCTTGCCCGCGGTCGCGCAGGCCTACCGGCAAGAGTATGACCACGCCCGGGGAGTCGTCGCGGTCCGCGTACTTAGCGCCGTTCAGCTTGACGAAGCTCAGCGCCGTGCGCTGGTTTCGAAGCTAGAGAAGCTCACCGGAAAGACCCCCGCCATTGAGGCGATTGTGGACCCTTCTATCGTCGGGGGAATCATCGTTCAAATCGGAGACAAGCTTCTGGATGGAAGCGTCGCCAGACAGCTTGAAGTTGCCGGGCGAAGGCTTCAAGAACGTGCTTCGAAAGAGATTCGCTCGAACAAGTCGTACTGGGCGTGACGCACGCCGCGTTTCGCAGTTCACCTTTTGATGATGGACGCCTTCGGCGGCGCAGTCACCGCAGGCACGAGGTAGAGACGGATGAAACTGGATGTCAATGAGATCTCATCGGTCATCACCGAGGAGATTCGTCAGTATCGCAGCTCGGTCGACCTGGCGGAGGTCGGAAAAGTACTAGAAGTTGGCGACGGTATCGCCCGTGTTTACGGGCTAACCAACGCAATGGCCAATGAACAGGTGCAATTCTCGAACGGCGCCTTCGGCCAGGTACTGAATCTTGAGCAGGACTCCGCAGGCGTCGTCATTCTCGGTGAGTTCCTGGGAATCAAAGAGGGGGACACGGTTCGCCGCACCGGTGAGTTGCTGAGTGTTCCTTGCGGCGACGAACTGATCGGGCGTGTGGTCGACCCCCTGGGAAGGCCTCTTGACGGCAAGGGCGAGATCGCTACAGACAAGCGCCGGCCGCTCGAATTCAAGGCACCGGGTATCGCCGCCAGGCAACCGGTGACGGAGCCTCTGCAAACCGGTCTGAAGGCGATCGACGGCATGATTCCCATCGGCCGCGGACAGCGCGAGCTGATCATCGGTGATCGCAAGACCGGCAAGACAGCGATTGCGATCGACACGATCATCAACCAGAAGGGCGCGGGGGTAATCTGCATCTATGTGGCAATCGGGCAGAAGGAATCCACCGTCGTCGGTGTGGTCGAAAAACTCCGTGAACACGGCGCCATGGATTACACCATCGTCGTGTCAGCATCCGCTGCGGACCCATCTCCCTTGCAGTATATTGCCCCGTATGCCGGTGCCGCCATGGCCGAGTATTTTATGTACAATCTCGGCCAGGCCACTCTCTGCGTCTACGATGACTTGAGCAAGCAAGCACAGGCCTACCGGCAACTCTCCCTCCTCCTCAAACGGCCACCGGGACGCGAAGCGTATCCGGGCGATGTTTTCTACCTTCACTCGCGCCTTCTTGAGCGCAGTGTGAAGCTGCGGGACGAATATGGCATCGTTCCGATCGACACGCCGGAGGAGACAACAGACCGCTCCGTTGTCAAAGTTCACCCCGACGGTCTTGACGCTCCGCCAGAGTTTCGCCCGGATGATGTAAACGGCCTCTACCATCGCCCCGAAGGGCGGGAGCGAGCCGAAGCGTGGCTGGCCTCGCTGCCAAACAGCGAGGAGTATCGCGTTCATGCGTTCCCGGATTCTGGCGGATCCATGACCTCTTTGCCCATCATCGAGACCCTCGAAGGGGAAGTGTCCGCCTATATCCCGACCAACGTGATCTCGATTACCGACGGGCAGATCTACCTGGAGCCCGACCTCTTTTTCGCTGGTGTTCGCCCAGCGGTCAATGTTGGTATCAGTGTTTCCCGAGTTGGCGGGAACGCCCAACGGAAAGCGATGAAAAAGATTGCCGGCTCTCTCCGGCTGGATCTTGCCTCATTCCGTGAATTGGAAGCGTTTGCGCAGTTGGGTACAGAACTGGACCCGGCCACTCAGCGCCAACTCGATCGCGGTCAGCGCATGGTAGAACTGCTCAAGCAGCCTCAATACAGCCCGCTCTCACTGCCTGAGCAGGTCGTGAGCGTATTCGCCGGCACCCAAGGGTTGCTCGATGACCTTGAGGTCTCGCAAGTACTTGCATTTGAGAAGGCGCTGTTGGCTCACGTGCATGCCGAATTCCCGGAGATTCTGGATGAGATCGACAAGACGGGTCAGCTGTCCGAGGAACTCGGGGAGTCGATCCGTACGGTTGTCTCGAATTTCAAGTCTCAATTCAAGACCGACGCGGGCGCCTGACGCTCGTCCATCACGCGCCGATGATCTCCTTGCGGCGCCAGACGGAAGAAAGACGCGATGGCGAACAGAAGAGTCCTCGTCAAGCGACGAAAAGCGGTCCGCAACATTCGCAAAATCACGCGAACGATGCAGTTGATCGCAACGGCACGCTTTCAATCGGCGTTCAACCGAGCGGTTGCAACTCGACCTTACACAGAAACACTGGCCGAGTTGGCCGACAACTTGACTCGTGGCGATCTGGATTTCCGGCATCCACTCCTGGTGCCGCGAGAGGTCGAAAGGCGCGCGGCCGTTGTCGTGATCACTAGCGGCCGAGGCCTCTGCGGCGGCTACAACGCCAATGTGCTCAAGGCAGCGACGAAGAAGATCGCGGAGTTGGAGAGCGCTGGTACCGAGGTAGTACTCCATGCCAT
>JALXCG010000642.1 GCA_026991065.1 Gemmatimonadota bacterium
TTCGGTCCTGAGCGAGTGCTGGGATCAGTTCCGCGCCGGCGATGATGTGGCCCTGGTCGGCGTGGGATCCGGCTTGAGTTGGAGCGGTGCGACCATCCGCTTCGGGGTCTGATGACGATGCTTGACTACGCCCAATTTCAACGTCGGTCCGCGTTCAACCAGGCCGAACTTCTGGCATTCGCCAACGGCACCTTGATTGAGGATGAGCCCGCGGGCTTTCACTCCCGTCTTCCGCTTCCACCCATGTTGATGCTGGATCGGATTCCTCGCATCGCCCGCAACGCGGCCGGCGGCCGCCGCGGCGAGATCGTTGGGGAGCGGGATGTGCGCCTTGACGACTGGTTTTTCCAGTGTCACTTCCGTGGTGATCCGGTGCAGCCCGGCTGCCTGGGTGTCGATGCGGTGTGGCAACTGCTGGGATTCTACTGCTGCTGGAACGGAGCGCTGGGAGCCGGGCGGGCGTTGGGTTGCGGAGAGATCAGCTTCGAGGGGCAGATCCGCCCCCACGACCACAAGGTTCGCTACGAAGTGACAGTCCGGCGCTACGCCGACCTGCCGGCGTCGGGCGCGGCGATTGTTGTCGGCGATGCCCGCGTGCTGGTGGACGACGCGCTGATCTACACCATCAAGCACGCCAAGGTCGGCGTGTTCCGGGATATCGATTATGCCGACTATCCCCACCCCGGTCGCCATTCACGCGGTGGTGTCCTGGAGCGCGGCGCATGAGTAACCGCGCGCTTGTCATGAACCCACGGCAGGCCCTCCTGGCCGCGATTCCGCAACAGCCGCCATTCCGCTTCATCGACGCGATCCTCGAACTGAGCGATACCCACATTGTCGGTCGCTATCGCTTTCGCGACGATGAGTTTTTCTACCGCGGTCACTTTCCCGGGCGCCCGATCACCCCGGGAGTGATTCTGATCGAGACCCTCGCCCAAACCGGTGTCGTCGCACTGGGCCTCCACCTGGCTTCAGATCTGCCGGCAGCAACAAACCTGACCACTGTCTTCACGGAAGCGAATGTGGAATTCTGCGGTGTGGTTCGCCCCGGTGACACAGTAAAGGTCAGGGCCGAAAAGATCTATTTTCGCCGCATGAAGCTGAAAGTGCGGGCGCAGATGACTCTGCCCGACGGTGCGGTGGTCTGCGCCGGAGAACTTGCCGGAATGGGAGTGCAGTTGGCATGAAAGACCGTGTTGTGGTGACCGGCATGGGAGTGGTGGCCCCCAACGCCAACGGGGTGCGCGAGTTCGAATCGGCACTGCGCGACGGCCGCTCCGGAGTGCGGCGGATTCCGCTGCTGGAGGAGCTGAAGTTCGGCTGCCAGGTCGCAGGGGTTCCCCAGGAAACTGATCCGATCGCGCAAGATCTCTTCAGTGCGGAGGAGCGGATGGCGATGAGCGCGGGCATGGTCTTCGCTTCGATCGCCGCGGTTGAGGCCTGGCGCGACGCGGGTTTCTCCCGGCCATCCGCCGAGGATGACTCGGTGGACTGGGAGACCGGCGCGATCATCGGCACCGGCATCGGCGGCATCGACGTGATCGGGCGCAAGTTGGTACCATTCACCGACGCCGGGCGGGTGCGCCGACTTGGCTCCACCTGTGTCGAACAGGTGATGGCGAGCAGCGCAAGCGCCAAGATCGCGGGGCTTTTCGGGCTCGGCAACCAGGTCACCTGCAACAGCAGCGCCTGCTCCACCGGTGCCGAGGCGATTCACCTGGCGGCGGAGCGGATCGCGGCCGGCCGGGCCACCCGCATGCTGGCCGGGGCGGTGGAGGGAGACAGTCACTACATCTGGGCCGGATTCGACGGGATGCGGGTGCTGGTGCGCAATGGCAACGACAATCCCGCCGCCGCCTCGCGACCGATGAGCGCCCACGCCGCGGGTTTCGTGCCGGCGGCGGGTGCCGGGGTGTTGCTGCTGGAGCAGTTGGAAAGCGCCCTGGCGCGCGGCGCGCGGATCCATGCCGAGATTCTCGGAGGCCATGTCAACTGTGGCGGCCAACGGCAGGGCGGCAGCATGACCGCCCCCAACCCCGATGGAGTGCGGCGCTGCATCCGGGGCGCCCTGCGCGCGGCCGCCATCGAACCGCACCAGGTCGACGCGATCAGCGGGCATCTGACCGCCACCATGGCCGACCCGCTGGAACTGCGCAACTGGGCGCGCGCGCTCGACCGCGGCGCGGCAGAATTGCCGCCGATCACCTCGACCAAGTCGTTGATCGGGCATGCGCTCGGGGCCGCCGGCGCGATCGAGGCGGTCGCCGCGGTCTTGATGGTGCGGGAGCGCTTCGTGCACCGCTCCCTCAATTGCGAAGTGTTGCACCCGAAGATTGAACCCTACGCCGCCTCGGTGGTGCAGCGAACTCGGAAGATGGAACAACTGAACATCATCCTCAAAGCGGCGTTCGGCTTTGGCGATGTCAACTCCTGCCTGGTATTCAGGCACTGGGACGCATGACAGAAAGAGAGAGAGAAGATGACCAGGCAAGATGTGATGAACAAAGTGATCGAGATCGTCCGTCCATTCGTCAAGGACTCCGCGGCGCTCTCCGCGGTCACCGCCAAGACCTCGATTCTGGATGACCTCAAGGTCAATTCGGCGCGCTTGGTGGACATTGTGTTGGCTTTTGAAGATGAATTCGATATCGAGGTCGAGGATGAAGACGCGGATCGAGTCGAGACCATTGGCGACGCCACCGAACTGGTCTTCGCCAAGGTCGCCTGAAAAACGCCGCCGGGCGGCGCGCGACACCTACCTGAAAGTGCCGGCGGCCTCCTCCCGGCGTCAACGCTGGGCGCTGGCGCTGCAACGCTGCCTCAGCCGGGCGGCGGCGCTTCCGCTCTGGCCGCTGGCGCTGTTCTGGATGCGCTGGGTGCGCGGCTACCGGATCGAAGATCTGCGCGCGACACGGGCGCGGGCACGGGCGCTGCTGCGCCGGGCGCCCGGTCCGCTGCTGGTGTGCCCCAACCACTTGACCTGGATCGACTCGCTCCTTGTGCAGTGGGCGATCGCGTCTCCCTGGCAACTGCTTACGCAATTCCGCGTCTTTGCCTGGAATGTTCCGGAAGCCAACAACTTCAGCCACAATCGGTGGCTGCGCGGCGCCTGCTATCTGGCCAAGTGTTTGCCGATCCGCCGCGGCGGCGATCGCGCCGGTCAGCGACGCGTGCTGAGCAAGTTGGTGACGCTGCTGCGGCAACGCGAGTTGGTGATGCTCTTTCCAGAGGGCCGACGCTCTCGCAGCGGGCGGGTGGAGGCGTCGACTGTTGCCTACGGGGTCGGCAAACTCGCCAACGCGGTCCCCGGATGCCGCGTTCTCTGTATCTACCTGCGCGGCGAGAAGCAACAGTCCAGGACGGTGTTGCCGGAACGGCGGCAGAGATTCCGCGTTCGCATGACCCTCTTGAATCCCGGCCAACCGCGTTCCGGGCTGCGCGCCGCGCGCACCACGGCGCTGGAGATCGGCGCAGAATTGGCAGGTCTGGAGGAGGAGTATTTTCAAGCCTTCCCGACCGCAGCCGTGGCGTCGAGTCGCCGCGGCCGCTGATGAGGAGTCAGCGGAGGCTGATCGGCAACGACGTGGTCGACCTGCGCGATCCGGAAGCCCGGATCGAGACGCTCCACCCGCGATTCATCGCGCGGGTATTCACGGCGGCCGAGCAGCGGCAGATCAACGCAGCCAGTGACCCTTGCCGGGCGCTCTGGGCGCTCTGGGCAGGTAAAGAGGCCGGCTACAAAATTCTGAAGAAACTCGTGCCGACCACACTTTTCGCCCACGCCGCCTTTCGTGTTCAGTTGCGAGGTGACGCCGGCATCCGCGGACGCTTGGAGGGCGTGGTGCGCCATCAAGGGCTGTGTTTTCAACTGAAGCTGCACAGCGACGCGGCAAAGATACACGCGGTGGCGCTATCCGCCGTGGGAAATGACTCTGTCACGGAGCCGCCGCGTTGCAGGGTCGGCACCGGCTGGAGCGCTCTTGAGCACTCCGCCGCGGTCCGTCGCCTGGCGCTGCGCGACCTGCGCGCGTGGTTCGGCGATGGCGCCGGCGACCTGCGCATTGTCGGCTCGCGTCCCCCCCGGCTGGTACGCGCTGAAACCGCACTTGATGCGGACTTGAGTCTCTCCCACCACGGCAGTTGGGTGGCCTGGGCGGCGGTGTACTGAGCGCAGTCGGGAGTGCGCTGTGGGTGGGGCGATGAAACAGAAGACGGATGAAACGACCTTGGCTGCTCATTCCAGGTTACAATTGGTTGCAAC
>JALXCG010000643.1 GCA_026991065.1 Gemmatimonadota bacterium
CTGCGCCGGGCGCGGAGGGGGTGCACTTCAAAAAAAGAGTGACGGCTGCTAGCCCAAAATGCGGGCGAGAAAGGCTTCGTCGGCGGCGGCGACCTTGCCCATTGTGGTGCGGATCACGCCGGAGAATGCCTTGGCCATGAGGCCGATGTTCATCTTGGAGATCCAGACGCTGCCGTCGGCGCGCTCGTAGACCGCCCAGGAGCAGGGCATGATGCCGGCCATCGCGGGATTGTGGGAGAGAACCTGGCGCGCCAGCCCGGCGTTGCAGACAAAGAAGACCTTGATCTTGGTAAAACCGTCGGGGACCAGGTTCTTGGCCAGAAAGGTCTCGTAAAAGTTCCAGGTGGGGATGGGGAATCCCCAGCCCTTGCTGGAGGTGACCGTGGTTTCGATGGCGGCGCAGGTCTCTTCGAAAGTGCGGCGGCTGCGGTGGGCGACCACCATTCGGGTGCGCATCAGCCAGACAAGAGCGGCGCCCAGCAGCGCGGCGCCAAGAATGATCCCCAGAAAGAGTGCGGCCGTCGTGCTCATGCCATTGCCTCCGATGAATGCGTGGGTTTGTGCTCAGTGACCGCCCAGGCGGCCGGAGCGCGCGAGATTCTTGAAGAGGGGTTCCGAAGCCCAGACGAAGAACGGTTTCGAGGTCTTGGGGGTGAGTTCCGGGTGGGATGAGTAGTGCATGGTGATGACATCTTCGAGGGTGGCCCGGCGCTCGATCAGTTGGGCCAGGGTCTCCACGAAACCGGCCGGGTTGAAGCGGCCCATGAGTTCGCCGCCGAGAAGCCGCAGATCGGGGCTGCGGTAGAGAAGTTTGACTTCGACCGGGTGGGGATCGGGCATGTTCTCGTAGCAGGAGGAGGAGGTGTTGCGGGTGACCAGTGTGTTGATGCCGGCGGCGCGGGCATCCGCCTCGGAGAGCCCGGCGGCGCCGTAGGCGATCTCGCCCACCTTGGTAACGACTGCATTGATGACCCCGGGATAGGGACGCTTGCGGCCGGCGAGATTGAGTGCGAGGCAGCGCGCCATCTGCCCGGCGTTGGAGCCGAGCTTGCCGGGAATCACGTCGCCGGTGATCAGCGAGCGGGTGGCGGCGCAGTCGCCCAGGGCGAAAATATCGGCGACCGAGGTGGCGAAGTATTCGTCGACCAGAATGCCGTCGTCGCTGGTTTCGAGGTTGAAGAGCGGGGCGTAGTCGATCAGTGGGCGAACGCCGACCGCGCTGAGGACGGCGCCGGTGTCGAAGCGGACGTCGTTCTCCAACTCGACCGCTTGCACGCGACCGTCGCCGCTGAGGGAGATGGCGCGATGGCCGAGATAGAACTCGATTCCCGATTCGCGCAGATGGGCTTCCATGGCGCCGGCCATCTCCGGATCGATCCGCCCGCCCATGATGTGCGGGGCCATCTCGACGATGGTGACGCGCTTGCCGAGACGCTGCAGGGCGACGGCGAATTCGAGCCCGATGTAGCCGGCGCCGAGTACCGTGATGTGCTGGATCCGGCGCAGTTGCTCCATGGCGTTGACCAGGTCTTCGGTGCGCCGCACTTTGAGGACCAGATCGAGGTCGATTCCGGGAATCGGCGGGAGGAACTGATCGGTGCCGGTGGCGAAGATCAGGCGGCGGTAGCTGATCTGGCGGCCGGAGGCGGTGCGCACGAAATGGGCGCTGGGGTCGCCGCCCACCAGGGGATCGACCAGGATGGGGGTGCCGAACTGGGTGACCAGCTTCTCCGCGATCAGGCCCTTTTCCCAGGGGATGGTGCCTTCGACGATGTAGGGGGTGCCGCAGTGGTTGACGATGCGGTCCTCGTCGCGGATTACCAGCGTATCGATCTCGGGCTGGAAGATGTGCAGGTATTTGTTGAGGATGCGCGAGGCGGGGCCGCCACCGACGATGATGGTGTGATACGCATTGCGGATGGGGGTCATGGCGGATTCTCCGAAGGAGAGGCGACCGGGCGCGGAGTGAGGCGGCTGCAAGCTTGGGCTCCGAAACTGCGCGGCGGTGAACCAGCCAGGAGAAGATAACGCATTGAGCCATGCGTGGGTCAATGCACTTCTCGGGCAATCGGGGGCAATCCTCCGGAAGAGGGGCGCCGGGCGATCGGGGCGGAAGCGGCTCCGGCAATGCGGGGGCCTGGATCGGGAGCGCGAAAAGGGGTGAAGCGCAAAGCGTGTGAGGATATTCTGCTGATCTGCGCGGCGCCGGGTTGCGGACGCGTGCGTTCACGGCCGTGGATTCTCTAGGAGTTGAATCGATGAAGAAAGTGATCCTGTTCTTGGTCCTGCTGGGAGTGATGATGGCCGTGGGCCTGGGGGCCATGGTGTGGGTGCTGGGGGGCACGGGGACCGAGGTGGCCGATGGTTCGGTGCTGTGCATCGGCTGGGATGGGGATCTGCGCGAGAGCGAGCAGCGGTCGCCGCTGGCGGAGTTGACCGGCGGCGGGGGGGCGACCCTGCGCGACCTGCTCTCGGGGCTGGATCGGGCGGCGCATGACGAGCGCATCGCCGGGGTCTTGCTGCAACTCGATGGCGCCGGGTTCAACTACGCGCAGGCGCAGGAGTTGCGCGCGGCGGTGGAGCGTTATCGCGAGGCCACCGGCAAGCCGGTGGTGAGCTTCGCCGAGGCGCTCGGCAACGGCAGTTACTACCTGGCGTCGGGGAGCGATCGGGTGGTGCTGGTGCCGGCGGGCGAGATCGATCTGCGCGGGCTGGCGATGACCTCGATCTTTCTCCGCGGGACGCTGGACAAGCTGGGAGTGGAAGCGGAGTTCGAGCACATCGGCAAATACAAGAGCGCGGCCGAGATGTTCACCGAGGAGCAGATGTCCGAGCCGGCCAGAGAGTCGCTGGGGGCGATTCTCGACGACCTCTACGAGCAGTTGCTGGAGGGGATCGCGGAGGGGCGCTCGATGAGTGTGGCCGAGGCGCGGCGGATTGTTGACGAGGGGCCGTGGCAGGCCGGTGATGCCCTGGCCGCCGGGTTGGTGGATACACTGGCCTATGCCGATGAGTGGGGCGCGCTCTTCGACTTTTTCGAGGGCCGGGCGGAGGATGATCTGCCCTTGGTCGATCTGCAGGACTATCTGGAGGCCGGGTTGCCCGAGGAGCCACCGCTCGAAGAGCGAACAGTGGCGCTGATCTATGGAGCCGGGAGCATTCACAGCGGCAGCAGCGAGGGCGGGCCGTTCAGTCGCACCGAGTCGATCGGCTCCGAGACGCTGGTCGATGCGATTCGCGAGGTGCGCCTGGATGATGACATCGATGCGTTGGTGCTGCGCTATGACAGTCCGGGGGGGTCGGCGCTGGCTTCGGATGTGATCTGGCGCGAGGTGGCGCTGACCAAGCAGGTGAAGCCGGTGGTGGTGTCGATGGGTGGGGTCGCGGCCTCCGGCGGTTATTACATCTCCTGCGCGGCGACCGAGATCTTCGTGGACCCGGGGACGATCACCGGCTCGGTGGGCGTGGTGGGTGGCAAATTCAATCTGGCGGGACTCTACGAGAAGTTGGGCGTGACCCACGACACGCTGCGGCGCGGGCGGCACGCGGATCTCTTCGCCGACCATCGGGCCTGGACCGAGGAGGAGCGGGCCAGTGTGCGCCACTCGATGGAGGTGGTCTACGACACCTTTGTCTCCAAGGTGGCGGAGGGGCGTGGGATGGAGCGCGACGCGGTGCTGGAAATCGCCCAGGGACGGGTCTGGTCCGGGGTGGCGGCGATCGAGAATGGTCTGGCGGACCAGGTCGGTGGGTTGTGGGATGCGTTGCGGCGGGCGAAGGAGCTGGTTGGGGTGGACCCCGACCACTGGGTGAGTCTGCGGGTGCTGCCGGAGGAGAAGCCGCTCCTGGAGCAGTTGCTGTCGGGCGATCTTTTCGGTGCGCGAGCACCGGCGGGGCTGTCGGCGGAGGCGGCGGCGCTGGCCGCGTTGCCGGCCGAGGCGCGGGCGCTGCTGCCGCTGCTGGAGGATTCGCCGCTGTGGCGCCACTGGCAGCTTTTCGCCACGACCGAGCCGGGGGATCCGCTCACTTTTCTGCCCTATGAGTTGGAGCTGGAGCCTTGAGCGCGGTCGGAAGAGCGGCCCCGCCGCTGCCGGAGCCGGTTGCGGATGAGGTGCTGGTGCGGAACAGCATCGAGAGTTTCGGCGAGCATCCGGCGGGGCATCCGGATATGTGGCGCCACTGGTATCGGCTGATCGGCCGGAAGCAGCCGCGGGCGGCGGCGAACTGGCTCTATGCGTGGTCCTATGT
>JALXCG010000644.1 GCA_026991065.1 Gemmatimonadota bacterium
CCTCGTCGCCGACATTGAAGAAGTCGGTAACGCGGCTCCAGGGATCCGCTTCGGTCTGCTTCATGCCCAGACTGATGCGACGATGCGCCTTGTCGATATTCAGGATCACCACCTCGACATCGTCGCCCTTCTTCACCACCTCGGATGGGTGGCGGACCCGCTTGGTCCAGGACATGTCGCTGATGTGCACCAGCCCATCGATCCCCTCCATGATCTCGACAAAGGCGCCGAAGTTGGTGAGATTGCGGACCTTGCCAATCAAACGCGTGCCGATCGGGAAATGCTCATCGAGCGTCTCCCACGGATCCGGCTCGACCTGCTTGAGGCCCAGCGAGATCTTCTCGTTCTCGGCATCGACCCGCAGCACCTTGACATTGACCTCGTCATTGACCGCCAGAATCTTGGAGGGATGACGCACATTGCGCGTCCAGCTCATCTCGGAGATGTGAATCAGCCCCTCGACACCCTTTTCCAATTCGACGAATGCGCCGTAGTCAACGATCGAGACCACGCGGCCGCAGACCACGGAACCCTCCGGATACTTGCTCTCGATGTTGTCCCACGGATAGGGCTCGAGCTGTTTCAAGCCCAGCGAGATCCGTTCCCGTTCGCGATCGAACTCGAGAACCTTGACCTCGATCTCGTCGCCAATGTTGAGCAGATTCGACGGATGGGTAACCCGGCCCCAGGACATATCGGTGATATGCAGAAGGCCATCGATCCCCCCCAGGTCGATGAAGGCACCGAAGTCGGTGATGTTCTTCACCACACCCTTGCGAATCTGCCCCTTCTCCAGCTCCAGCAACACCTTGTCGCGCAGCACCTGGCGCCGCTCCTCGAGCAGCTTGCGGCGCGAAACCACGATGTTGCGACGCCGCTTGTTGATCTTGATGATCTTGAACTCGTAGGTCTCGTCGAGAATCGCCTCGATGTTCTTGACCGGCTTGAGATCGATCTGCGAACCGGGCAGGAACGCATCCACCCCGTAGAGATTAACGATCACGCCACCCTTGATCCGCTTCTTCAGCACACCCTCGACCGGTTCCTCGGCATCGTAGGCGTTCTTGATTCGATCCCACACTCGAATGAAATCAGCGCGCTGCTTCGACAACACCGGGCGGCCGTTCTCATCCTCCAGCCGATCCAGGAAAACCTCGATCTTGTCGCCCACCTTGAGTTGCGAGCGAGCTTCGCCGAACTCGTGGATGTTGACCAGACCTTCAGCCTTCAGATTGACATCGACGAGGACTTCCCGCTCGGAAACCTCCATCACCGTGCCCTGGATGATCTCGCCCTCCACCATGTTCTGGGTGGAGCCTTCGATCAGCGCCAGCATCTCCGCGTCGTCAACCCCTAGCAGCTCATCATCATCCTCATCCTGCACCATGCGCACAAACGGCTTCGGCCGCTTGCCCTGCTGGCGTTCCTCTTTTTCGTTCTCTTTGTCCTTATTCTCAACGGGAGTGGCGGGGGCGGTGGTTTCGGTCGCAGCTTGTTCTGACATTCGTTCCTCTTGATCTACCGGTCGCGCGCCGGATGGTATGAACCAATCCGACACGGCGGTGCGGCCCCACGGACGGTCCGGGAAGCCGGTTGGGTCTTGCAGTTTCGGAGATCCCTGCCACGCTCCGGCTCCAGGAGCCTAGCGCGGGCGATTCTCCACATGGGATTGCGGCGCCTTGACCACAAGGCGCTCACAGAAGCCCATAATTCTCTCAACCTGTTCAGTGATCGTCAACCTAGAAGTATCGATTTCGATCGCATCCTCCGCCTTTTTTAGCGGCCCCACCGCACGCGCGCCATCCAGCCGGTCCCGCGCGGCCAAACTCGCCCGTACCGCGGCCAGCGTCGTCTCCCGATCCCCCCTCGCGCGCATCTCCGCCAGACGCCGCGCCGCCCGACACTCCAGATCCGCAACCAGGAAGATCTTGACCTCCGCATCGGGGAAGACCACGGTGCCGATGTCGCGCCCCTCGACCACATGGTTTCCCCCCCGGCCGATCCGCCGTTGCGCCTCTACCAGATGCCCCCGCACCGCCGCAATCGCGGCCACCTCGCTGACCCGCCGATTCACCTCCATGCTGCGCAGGGCCTCGCTCACATCGCGTTCGCCCAGGAATACCCGCTGCCGCCCCGTCTCATCACCGCCGGCAACAAAACGCAGCGGCAACGTCGCCGCCAACTGCGCGATCTCCGCTTCCGCCGTCATCGGCAGGCCCGCTTCCAGTGCCCGCAGCGTAACCGCCCGGTAGATCGCCCCGGTATCGAGATAGAGAAACCCCAGCCGCGCGGCCAACAGCCGCGCGGTGGTGCTCTTCCCCGACCCCGCGGGGCCGTCGATCGCCACAATCGCCATCTCTAGTCCTTCATCCTCGCGCCCTTTTCCTCCTCACCGAAGATCCAGGCCGCCAGGGTGCCGATCCGAATCGGATCGGTCCGGGAGTTGATGTGGCGCCGAATGAACACCCGCGAACTCGACTCATCAGCCGCCGTCCGCTCGCATTCATCCACCATGGCCTGCACCCGCGTCCGCCACCGCTCCCAGTTGCGCGGCCGCAGATCCACCCAGCCGGCCTCCGCCCAGGACTCCATCGCGGCGTCATCGAGCGCCACTTCGTCATCCCCGCGGTGCGGTGGAATCTTCACCTCCGGTGCCCGCAGCAAACGATCCCCCGTGGGAACCAGAATCGGAATCCCGATCGAGATGATCTCCGCCCGCAACCGCTGATTGTCGCGCACCTCCTGCCAGGCCGCCGCCGCCAGCTCCTCGGCACTGCGCGCCAGCACCCCATCCATTGTCCCGCAGATCCGCTCCAGGAGAAACGCCTCGTAGAGCAGCTTGGAGAGGCGTGGCGGCCCGAGGTTCTCGAACGCCACCGAAGTCACACCGTGCTCCCGCTCCAGCTCCTGCATCCGCTCCACCACCGCGCCGCGCAGATACCCCGCCCGGTAGGTGGGCGACATGGCGGCGTTATCGAGCGCATTGATGATGTCGTGCCCGGTATTGCCCCCCTTGATCTCAAACACGATGTTGCGCGCGATCTCCTCCGGTGTCACGAATTCCATCTGCCCGGCCGCCGTGATCGCACTGAACTCGCCGCGCGAAAAGATCCCGTTTTCACCGGTATCCACATAAACCGACTGCAACGCCTCCGGCTCCCCTTGCGGAAAGCGCTCCGCGCCGCACTCCTCGGCCGACATCCGAATGCGGAACTTCTCTCCCAGCGGGGTGCCGCCATCGGCCCCGCAGTCGAACAACTCAATCGGTCGTCCGCGCCGCCGAATCGGTCCAAAACCGATCTCTTTCCAGGCGATCGCCGCGGCCGGCTTGATCTCCTTGGTGATCGGCGCATCCGGAGTACGCCCCATGAGGAAGAGCAGCAGACTGTGCGCGCCGGCAATCGCCGACTTCGAGAGCAGCACCCGCGACGGTTTCTCCTCCGAATGGGTGTAGGGGATATTCAACCCCATCCCGCCGGTGCCGCTGGTTCCCACCTTGACATAGATCTGGGTCTTCACCCGCCGCATCGCTTCGTAAGCGATCTGCACATGGCGAATCAACTGCGGAATGTAGAGGGTGCAGAGCAGTTTCTCGGTCTCGTCACGAAACTCCGCCACACCGTCGTCGGCGAGCATCCGCCGCACCCGCCGAAAACTATCGTAGACATCCTGGTAGGAGATCCCGGTCGCCGTATTCACGCAATCGATCACAATCTCGGGCCGGTGCTCCTGAATGATGCGGAACAGGGTCGAACTCTGCAGCAACTCCTCGGAGAGTTCATCCATGTTGTCGCGGTAGACCTGGGTCCGATTCTCGGCACTCTCCAGGATCTCCTGCCGCGACGCCCCCTTCAACTCTTCGCGGACAAAGAGATTGCCCCAGGCGGAGCGGATCGCCACCCCGGCCGGCGCCAGCTCCCGCAACTTGGCCGCGGCATCCTCGGCCTCCTCCCGCTTCAGCGAGGTCACCACCAGCGCCTTGGGATTCTCCTCCAGCAGCAAACGGCAAACCGCCGTTCCCACCAGGCCCCAGCCGCCCAACACCAGCACAGTCTTACCTTGTATATCCATTGCGTCGTTTCCGTCGAACCAGGATCGACACCTGGTGGATCGCTTGAATCCTCGGTCAAGCGGGGCCCAACCCCGCAGGCGAACATCCATGGTAGACGAGAACCCCCATGCGAGCCACCAACTTCAACCTGCCGCCGCGACGCAGAATCATTTTTCTTGAATCAGTACCGCTC
>JALXCG010000645.1 GCA_026991065.1 Gemmatimonadota bacterium
GCGGTGGTGTGGTGTTGGACACGCTGGAGATGGCGCACGGGTTGCACTGGGGGTCGATGGAATCGCATGTCGCGCTGCGGGGGAGTGTGAATGCGGCGGGGGCGACTTTTGCCGGGCTGCTCGATCTGCCGGCGGCGGGCGCGGAGGAGGCGCTGGTGCAGGATCTGTCGCGGCCGGGCGCGGCGCTGCTTTTGGCCTGGTTCGCGGATGGCTCGCGGGCGTTCTTGGGGAGTCGGGAGTCGGCCGACACGCTGGCGTTGGGGCCGCTTCTGTTTGATGGACGGACGACGCTCCTGGTGGAGGCGGCCGGCGGCGGGCGGCCGGCGGCGATTCTGCTGGTCGAGGCCACCACCGTTCAGGTGGGTGGAAAGGGACTCTTCCAGGCGGCGGCGCCACTGGATCTGGCGGCGGATTGGGAACCGGGGCGGGTCGCGTGCCACATCGAGGGCGGTGGTGGCATAGAGGTGGTTTTGTGGGCAGGCTGCGAAGTGGTTGGGGTGAGCGGGCCGGTGGCGGAGTGGACGCCGCTCGCCGGCGGCTATGTGCGCCTGGTTCCCGAGGTTGCTCCGGACGCTGTGGATCTGGTGTTGGAGTGTGACTGAAAAACAGGCAGAAAGGGCATTGACGATAGCGCGGCGGGGAACCACGATCTTTCTCATTGACAGGATTCATGCGTGGACCCACGCGCGCGTTGTTCTGAGCGGTCGGGGGTGGTCCGGCAACATCGAACGCCTCGACCGCCGCTCGATCGGGTGATGGCTTGTTGTTGCCGAACCCGAAGTTGGGCGCTCGCCGCGGGGTCATTTCGTTCCAATCCTTGATCCGCAACCATCGAAGTGCTGTTCACTTTTTCGACGCTGGCCGACCCTCTCGGGGAGGTGTGAGGTCGAGGTGAACGGTCGCCCGCAGCGCGTTTGCGTGACAATCACGTGGCGCAGGGGCGCTGCATCTGGGAGGACTTGCGAATGCTCCTGACAAAAGCGAGTGTCGCCATGCTGGTGACCATTCCTGCTCTGCCCGCGCTTGCGGCGAGCAATCTGGCGGTGGGCCCGAATGCGGTGGTTCCCGCCGGAGCCCCACTGCCGCACTCCTATGTGCCGCAGGCGGACGCTGCGTGCGACAACCTTGGGCTGTGTGGTGAGATCTGCCCGAGTGGGAGTTCGATCTTCATTGGTGATTTCGCTTATGACATTGCCAATGACCGTTTTGCGGTAGTCGATGTGCCGGCCGCCGACGGTATTTTTTGGATGGACGGCCAGTCGTGCGCGGTGGGGGACTACGTGGCGTACGCGGGGCTCTCGCAGCGCGGCTGCGGCATCGACAATGACAATGGAGTGGTCTACACCGGCAGTTGGAATGACTCCACCATCTGGCGGCTGGATCTGAACTTCAACGTGCTCGGTTCGCAGTATTTCGGTGAGGCGTACGCGGGGCTGGCCGTGGATGAGGCCGGCGAGATGCTCTACGCGATGACCAATGCCTCTTCGGATGAGTTGATCGCTTATGCGATCCAACCCGATGGGTCGGTACAGCCGACCGGCGACCGCTGGACGATTCCCTGGGGTGGACCCAGCGATGGTTACTCGTCTGCTTCGCTCGAATATGACGACTGCTCCGGCACCTTCATGTCGATCAATCAGGACGCCAACACCATCGAGTATTTCCAGATTCAAAGCGGGGCGCTGATCAACGTCGGCTACTGCGCACTGCCGCTGGGCTTTGGCTGGGGATTCGGTCTGAATTTTGCGACGGTGGAGTTGAAGGTTGCGGACATTCAGGCGTTTGCCTGTCCGTTCCCGGTGATGGGAGTGCAGCCGGAGGATATGATCTGCGGCGGTGGCGAGGTTCCGGATTTGAGCATTCGCTACGATCCGTTGACCAGCACCGCGGTGCGTTTCTACAACATGCCCGCCGGCGCCCTGGTGAGGAACAACACCGACGCCGCATTGACGCGTGTGATGTGGGCGCATCTGGACTTTCCCGCTTTCGATCTTCTTCTGGGAAGCTACACGTTCCCGCCGGGGCAGAGTCAGGTTTACGAAAATGCCGGACCGATCACGGTGCCCACCGGGACCTACAGCGGGCAACTGAACCTCAGCGAAACCTTCATGGGCACTCCCGATGCGTCTTCAGGTTTCAGCTTTGACATCACCAACAAGGGCATCCAATAGGGAGAGGCTGACGACATGCAACAATCGATGCGTTTTTCTTGCTGGTCGGCTGGGAGCCTGATCGCCCTTCTGGGGATGATGACGACTCCTGCCACGGCTTCGCCGCAACTGGCGGTGGGGCCCAATGCAGTGGTCCCGGACGGAGCGCCGCTACCTGTGGCGCGCGTCTCGGCCAACGCTGCCTGCGACAATTTGGGTGAGTGCGGGCAGATCTGCCCCAGCTCGGGTTCGGTTTTCATCGGCGATTTCGGCTACGACGCGACCAATGATCGTTTCGCGGTGGTGGACGTGACGACGGTCGATGGGGTTTTCTGGATGGACGCGCAGTCCTGCACGATTGGGGACTATGCGGCCTATGCCGGAGTTTCCCAGCGCGGATGCGCGGTCGACAACGACAACGGTTCGGTCTACACCGCGAGCTGGAACGATGACTCGATCTGGCATCTCGATAAGGCCTTTGGCGTTCTGGGAAGCCAGTATTTCGGCGAGGCCTATTCCGGACTCGCGGTGGATGAAGCAGATCGGTTGCTCTATGCGATGACCAACGCGGACCCTGATGAGTTGATCGAGTATGCGATCGAGGCCGATGGGAGTGTCACTGCGACCGGCAATCGGTGGACGGTTCCCTGGGCGACTTTCAGCGATGGGTACTCGTCCGCGTCGCTCGAATATGACGACTGCTCCAGCACATTCATGACCATCAACCAGGACTCCAACTCGATGGAGTACTTCCAACTCCAGGCGGGAGAGTTGGTCAGTGTCGGCGCCTGCACGCTGCCGGTGGGTTTTGGCTGGGGGTTCGGCCTCAATTTCGCGACCGTGGAGTTGAAAGTTGCCGACATTGCGGCCTTTGCGTGCGATTTCCCGGTGATCTCTGTTGAGCCGGACGAGATGATCTGTGGCGGTGGCTCGCTGCCGGACTTCATGATCAGCTATGATCCGCTGGCCAGTGGCTTTGTCGGCAGTGGTGGGGGTCCGATCGGCGCGGTGGTTCGCAACAACACCGACATGGGGCACACGAAGACCCTCTGGCTCACGGTGATGGGGCGCGACCTGCCGGTGGGAACCCCGGTTCTCTTCGCTCCGGGGGCGAGTTCCTACTATGCCGGTGTTGCGGATCAAGGTGTTCCGATTCCCGCCGGAGACTATACCGCGGTGCTCAATCTGGGCGATGCGGTTGGCGGCACGGCGGACGCGAGCACCGAAATCGTTCTGACGGTCCATGAACCTGGTTTGGTTACGCCCTGAGTGGAACGGGAGTCGCGGCCCAGGATGATGCAGGGATGCAGCCTGCATCATGGTAGGCTTGGCCTCGAACCACGATGAGTAGTTGCGCGGGAGCCATCCGGCTCCCGCGTTTTACATGGCGCCTGGTCACGCGCGACTCACATGCAGGAGGGTTTTCTCAGGTGAAAACGATTGCAGCACTGGATGCCCGCTCACTGAGAGGACGGAGGCGAGGGAGAGGCTTCGCCGCGATCGTGGTGCGACGGGCGTTGCTGCCGGCGATGTTGGGGGTCGCTGCCGGGGTGTTTGGGAGCGGGTGTGGCGGGAGCGGTGGAGAAGATGGCGCGGGTACGGCCCGGCCCAACATCGTGTTGATTACTCTCGATACGGTGCGCGCGGATCATGTGGGCTGTTACGGTGCGCACAATGCGACTCCGGCGATCGACCGGATTGGTGCGGAGGGGGTGCGCTTTGAAAATGCGATCTCCTCTTCGCCGTGGACCTTGCCCTCTCATGCATCGCTGATGACGGGGCTTCCCGTTTCCCAGCATGGAGCGCGCTACGATGTGAATGGAAATGAAGGAATCAATCTGCATCGAATCCGCTCACTCGGTCCGGGGCCACGTGTTCTCGCCGAGATTCTGGGGGAGGCGGGCTACCGCACCCTGGGGGCGGTGGCCGGGGTCTGGTTGCAACCGCAATTCGGCATCGGCCGCGGATTTGATCGCTATGAGGCACGGATCAAGTCGTGGTCCGGAGTTCCGGCGGACGAGTTGACTGCGACCGCCGATGCGTTGCTGGATACTTGCCAGGCAGGGCAACCTTTCTTTCTCTCTCTCAACTC
>JALXCG010000646.1 GCA_026991065.1 Gemmatimonadota bacterium
GATCACAGGGGCCATTTCACACCTCCCTTGCCGCATCGGCGCGCGAGGGCTACCGGGCCGGCACGTTGCGGCGCGCCGATGCGGCAAGGGAGGTGTGAAATGGCCCCTGTGATCTGCTCCGACCCGATGCCTCCGGAATTGGATCCGCCCCCCGGGGTGCGCGACAATGCCAGCGCCTCGGCGGCTCTTGGAGGCAGCGCCGCGGGAGTGGCGCGGCTGCTCTCGCCGACCCCGGCGCGCCGCCAGCGCCGGCTCGCCATTCTGGTGATTGTGTTGCCGCTGCTGGGAGTTGCCGCCGGGGTGGTGACCCTGGTCCAGGGGTGGGTCGGCGCCGCCGAGTCGGGGCTCTTTCTGCTCGCCTACGTGGCGGTTTCGCTCGGTGTCGAGTTGGGCTTTCACCGCTTTTTTTCGCACCGGTCGTTTCGCGCCGGCCGGCGCCTGACGCTTCTGCTGGCGATCCTCGGCTCAATGGCGGGGCAGGGACCGCTGCTTTTTTGGGTTGCGATCCATCGGCGTCACCACGCCTACAGCGACCGCGCCGGGGATCCCCACTCCCCGCACTGGAGCGCGGCGGCGGCCGGCGGCGGCGTGCTGCGGCGCTGGTGGCACGCCCACGCCGGTTGGATGCTGGATGCCGAAACCACCGGCTTGACGCGCTATGTGCCGGATCTCCTGCGTGATCGAATGCTCTTTCGGATCCACTGCCAGTACCCGTTTTGGGCGCTCGCGGGACTGTTCCTGCCGGGGCTGCTCCTGGGCGCGGCGACCCGCTCCTGGAGCGGCTTCGGGCTCGGTCTGCTCTGGGGCGGCCTGATTCGCAAAGCCGCCACCGATCACACCACCTGGGCAGTTAACTCGCTCGGCCACATGGTCGGCAAGCGTCCCCACGCAGACGCCCGGGACCACAGCCGCAACCTGGCGTGGCTGGCGCTGCCCAGTCTGGGCGGCTCCTGGCACAACAACCACCACGCCTTTCCCGCTTCGGCCCGCAATGATCACCACTGGTGGCAACTGGACCCGGCGGGCTGGGTGGTGGGGATGTTGGAGCGCCTGGGTTGGATCGATCGGGTGCACCGCCCGGTCTTGAAGCCGGATCGGGGGACAGCATGAGCGGGAATGTGAGCACAGCTTCCGGCGAGGTTCGGGGGGTCACCCTGGCGTCGCCTGCCGCCCACCGGCGCCAGTGTATGCTGGCTCTCATCACGGTCGCGCTGCCCAATCTGCTCAGTTTGGAAGCGCTGCGCCTGGCGCTGGAGGGGCGCGCGGGCTGGATCGAAGCGGCGCTTTTCGCGGTCATGTATCTGCTCTCCATTACCGGTGCCACCATCGGCATGCACCGCCTTTTCGCGCACCGGGCATTCGAGGCGGGCGCGGCTCTCACCACCTGGCTGGCGATCACCGGCTCGATGGCGGCACAGGGGCCGCTGCTTTTTTGGGCCGCCAACCATCGCCGCCACCACGCCTACAGCGATCGTCCCGGCGATCCCCATTCGCCCAATCTGCATGGGCGCTCGCCCCGGGCGCTCTGCCGCGGCTTGTGGCACGCCCACATCGGCTGGATGTTTTCGCGTGAACTCAGCGCCTGGTCGGTTTTTGCCCGCGACCTGGTGCAGCAACGACGCCTCTTTCGATTGCACCAGACCTACGTGCTCTGGGTTGCGCTGGGGCTGCTGCTGCCGGCGCTGGCCGGCGGCTGGCTGCACCGCTCCTGGTTCGGCGCCTGGCAGGGCTTTCTTTTTGGCGGCATGCTGCGGATCGCACTGGTCAACCACGCCAGTTGGGCGGTGGGCTCCATCTGCCATCGCTGGGGCAGCAAGCCGTTTCGCACCCACGATCACAGCGTCAACAACCACCTGGTGGCGCTGCTCGCCTTCGGCGAGGGGTTGCAGAACAACCACCACGCCTTTCCCTCCGCCGCGCGCCACGGCCTGCGCTGGTGGGAACCCGATCCGAGCGGCTGGCTGATCATGCTGCTGGCGCGACTCGGCTGGATCTGGAACGTCAACCACCCGTCGCCCGGCGCGATCGCCCGGGCGCGGGTCGAAGGGACCGCATGAGCGACCGCACTTCTTCAACCGATACTTCACTGCTGAAGCGGCTTGGCCGCTGGTTCAAGAGTGGCGATGCAGCCACCGGGCGCCGCGCGGCGACCACCGCCCTGGATGTCGACGAAGCGCGCGAGTGGTTGCGCGGGGTTCTGGCGGCGCGGCTGGAGTTGCCGCCGGAGCAGATCGACACCGCGCGCAATTTCGAGGAGTACGGGCTCGACTCCCGCACCGCCGTGGGCGTCTCCGGGGAACTGGAGGAGTGGCTCGGCAAGCCGCTCTCGCCCACCCTGCTCTGGGACTGCCCCAGCATCGATGCGGTCGCGGCCTATCTCGCGGAAGCGCCGGAGGCAACCTCCGGTTGAGCTGAGAGCGTGGCGGACTCGACTCAAAACGCGTGGTAGAGAAACGACCTCGCGTCGTGCAGGTGGCAGGTGCGGAGAATCTCGCGCAACCGGCTCCAGCTCACCGGTTCGCTGCGGATCAAGTCGGGGTAGGCGCGCCACAGCGCCTGCTGCGCGCGCGGCAGGCGGAAGAAGGGGATTTTCGGCGCAACGTGATGGGGGGCGTGGATGGTGATGTTGTGCAGCAACCACTCCAGCCAGCGGGGGTAGCGATAGTAGACCGTCAACCCCAGGTTGGCGCCGGCCCGCGACCAGTGGTGGCGGTCCAGATAGGGCAACTCCGGATGGGTGTGGTGCATCAGTGTGATGGTGCTGAACCAGGCGTGCATCACCAGCCAGGGGATGACGTAGTAGTGGAGCAGTCCCCGCCAGCCGGTGCGCTGAACCAGCCAGGGGAAAAAGAGCAGCGCGAAGAGCAGCACCACGGCGATTGAGATCCGCACGGCGCGCGCCCCCCGGCGGCTGTGGGTGCGGGTGCGGAAGGCCTCCGCGGCCCAGTTCACCGCGGTCGCGGTCCACCAGAGGTGGCGCCGCAGGGCGCGGTAGATCCAGCGCTGTGCCGCTGGCCGGGCGCGCAGCTCGGCGGCGGTGGGCGGCACCCAGTTGTTGTCGCGTTCCCGGCTGTTGGTGTGGGCATGGTGCAGATTGTGCAGCAGGCGCCAGGAGTGGAAGGGGTAGAGCCCGGGAGTCATGAGCAGGTGGCCGACCAGGGTGTTGACCCATTCGCGGCGGGCGAAAGAGTGATGCCCGCAGTCGTGGGCGATCACGAAGCAACCCCAGGCGGCGGTGCCGGCGCCGAGCCAGAAGAGGGGATAGCTCCACCAGGGAGCGAAGCGCAGCCCGGCGATCGAAAGAAGCAGAAGCAGCGTGGAGATGAGAATGGCCAGAGCGCCGCGCGCGGGACTGGGGCGAAAGCACTCGGCCGGCAGATGGGCGGAAATCTCGGCCGCATCCAGAGATTGCAGGCGTTGAATCAGGGCGGTTTGAGGGAGGGTTGCTGGGGGCATGACAGGGCTCCGTTGGCGGCGCACGGGAAGAGGAGGATCAGAAGAGATCGGCGTCGCCGATTGAGAGGTACCAGGAGCTGGGCTCGTAGACCGCGCGGCGAACCTGCTCCAGCCACGCGGCCGCGGAGAAGGGGGGCGCCGGGGCCGCCGCCGGCCGCTCTTCGAGGAAAGTGGGACGCACCAGAAGGCGATAGTCGGGGGTGGCCTCGGAGAAGAAGCCGGCCTCCAGAAGGTGGGGATGGGCGGCGCAGTGGGAGAACATCCAGCACTGCAGGGAGGATTCTCCGCGCTGCCAGGCCCAGGCCAGGCAGCCCCGGATCAGGGCGCGCCAGGTGCCGGCGGGGGCCCCCGCGGGGGCCAGCAGTTCGGTGATCTGGGCCGGTCTGTCGAGGCCCTCGCCGGGGCGCAGTACGGCCAGCGCGGCGATCTCATTATCCTCGCGCAGAAGGGCGAAGATGCGGTGGCGCGGCCCGGGAACCTGGCGGTAACGCCACTGCAGGTAGCGGCTGTCGCGCACGCACTGCAGGGCGAAATCTCCGCGCAGTGACTCCCAGAGGCGGTCGGCGCGGGCATCGAAATCCTCCAGTTCGCGCCAGCGCAGGCCGCTGGGGGGGGCGGCTTTGCTCTGCCGCTGTCGCCACCGGTTGAGCGGCAGGGCCCGGGCCCGGTCGCCACCGGTCTGGCCGTGTTCGCCCTCACGCTGCTGCTCGCCGCCGCCGGCGCGCACTGGCTCGGCCATGGTCCGTTCGTCACGCTCGTGCTGGCCACGACGTCGGTGGGG
>JALXCG010000647.1 GCA_026991065.1 Gemmatimonadota bacterium
ACACGCCTGGAAGGTGCGAGCCCACTTGGCGACCTCCTGGCGGATGGAACCGTCGGTGCGTGCCGCGGGACCGCCGCCGCTGCCTTTGACCGATCCGGGACCCGCCTCGATTTCGACCCGCTTCAGACCGGTCAAGGCGGTGCGTTCACCGGTAGCGCTGCCGACTTTGGCGATCAACTGGCTGGCGCCGGCGGTGCGCCGGGTGGGGGCCGCGGTGAGGGTGGAGCCGGCACCGGGCGCGCTGCGCTCCGAGACCAGTTCGCTGTTGCGGACGGCAGCAAGACGACGCGCTTTGGAGACTCCGAGCGCTCCCCGACGGGCTTCGCCGGGACCGCGCCGGGCGCCCATGACGCCGATCTTGCGTACATCGCGCGGCGGCGGGGGCGCTTCGTTGGGAGCGGTTGCCGCCGCTTGGGGTTCGCTGCTCTCCGCTTCCGGAGGGGTCGCGGCGGCAGTCTGGACCGGTTCGGGTTCCGGCTCGGGTGCCACTTCAGGTTCCGGCTCGGGATCGGCGGGGGCTTTGCGCTCTGCCTCAGCCTGGGCCACGCGCACCGGCGGTGGCGAAGCGATGAAGGAGTGGACAACGATGCGATGCAGGTATTCGTCGTTTGCCTTGGCTTCGAGTTTGGGAGGATCGGCGATCAGGATCACCGCCGAAACCACTGCCCAGGCCGCCAGAGAGACCCCCAGGGTGCGCTTGAATATGCGATCGGCGTCTCGTCGGCGGGAGATTTCGACCGTGGTTTTCTGGGTTGTTCTTGACCGTGGGGACGGCGTCATGGCTGTCTCCTAACTGCCCGCTTCCGTGACCTTTTCGACGGCGAGGGAGACATCCGCGAAGGAGGCCTGCCCACAGGAATAGATGACTCGCTGCAAGAGATCGAAAGGAATATCGGCGTCGCCGTTCAGGGTCACCCGCCCCTGCCAGGCCAGATCACCGGATCCATCCCCCGTGCCGTTCGCTTTCTCAGCAGCCGATTCAACCGCCAGACGGGCCAAGCCGATGGCGCGCTCGCGCTGCGAATCGAGCGCCTGGACCAGTTCCGGAATCTCCAGCGTGGATTGGCCGTTCACCGCGTCCAGTTGTGCCACGGTTGTGCCGTCGACCAGGATCGCGTTGCGCGTCACAAGCACCGGAACGGAACTGCGCTTGACCCCATCGGCCTGGGTCGAGTCCGGGAGATCGAGGTCGGGACCGCTGACCGGATCTTCGCTCGAGAAGTTCACCAGAAGGAAGATGAGGAGGATGGTGAACATGTCGATCATCGACGTGATGTTCAGGACGAAGCCGCGCTTCTTCTGTTTATACGCGGCGCGCACGCCGCTGCGACGGGCCTCTCCGGCACTCTGGTGCGACGGTCTGTGGCTCATGAATTCACCTCGGGATCCGCAGGACCGACGGAGATGTCGCTGAAACCAGCGGCCTTGCAACGATCCATCACCTGCACCACGGTCTGATAGCGAATGGTCGGGCTGGCGGCGACGACCACGGCGCGCTCGTCGGGGAAAGATTTGCGCACTTGGGCGAGCTGTTCCGCCAGGCGATCGAAGTCGTAGGCGCCACTGCTCAGGCGCGGCACCAGTTCCAGCGACGCCGCAGTGCCTTCGACCCGCAGACCGGCGGCAGTGATGGAGACGCGAAGGTTGAGGTCGATCATCTCCTCCTCTTGCTGCTGGTCGGAATCGGCCGCGACCGGCAAACTGAGGTCCACCATTGCAGTCTGGGCGAACGCGGCGGTGAGCAAGAGGAAGGGCACCAGGATCATGAAGACATTCATGATCGGGGTGATGTTCAGATCCTCTTGTGGCTGACGGCTGTTGCGCGCGCGACGGGATGCCGGGAACATGGGCGCTACCTCTCGATCGTTCTAGCGGCCGGCCGCTACGGTTTCCGTCACCTGGCGACGCTCGCCGACGGCGTTCGGGCGCTTCTGCGCGATGAGCAGATTCATGACCCGCACAGAGGCTTCGTCGATCTGCTCAACCAGGCGTTCGGTCTTGCGCTGCAGGAGCGAGTACGCCACCGTGGTCGGCACGGCGACAATCAACCCGAGGGCCGTGGTGTTGAGCGCAGTCGAAATGCCGGCGGCGAGAAGCATGGCCCGCTGTTCGGAGGCGGCTCCCTGGACGGCGGAGAAGGACTGCATCAAACCAACGATGGTTCCGAGCAGCCCAAGCAGCGTCGCGATCTGGGCGATGGTCGCGAGATAGGGGGTGCGATCCTGAAGGGCCGGGATTTCCGCGAGTGCCGACTCGTCGACGGCATTCTGGATGTCACGCTCGTCGCCACCGCGAACGGCAACCGCGGCGCCGATGACGCGTGCCAGGGGAGTCTTCTTGGCGCGTGTCAGATTGAGGGCCTGATCCAGGTCGTGGGCTTTGATATGGGTGCAGACCTTGTTGACAAAAGCGCGAGCCGCCATGCTGCTCTTCACATAAAGCACCACATACCTCTCGATCGACACCGCCGTGGCGACCGCCCCGCTGAGCAGGATGAGGTACATGAAGATCCCACCCTGCTGGAAAAAAGCGAGCACTTGACCCGGTGCAAAGATGCTCATGAGTGATCCTCCTCAAGTTCTTGGAGCAAGCGCGCCCGAGGCGCGATAAAAGCGATTGGGGTTGGTTGTGAACCGACTGCAAGCGGGGGGCGCAAGATCTTGTTCATCGGGACCTTCCGCGCAAGAATCCGTAGAGAGAGCCACGGCGGTAGGGACGCAGGTCGACCGGCTGGGAAGGCGCCAAATCAACCGCGGCTACCCGCAGTACCTCATCAATGGGATCGTCTACCGTGGCTTCCATGCCGCCGGTCGACTCCAGGACCTGCTTCGGGATAACGAAAAACACCTGGGGCTTGCGCACTCGACCACGAATGACGAGTTCTGACTCGATCTGTAGTACCGCGCCGTCGGCGGGGACCGGCGGTGGGCCGGCCTGTGCCATCAGCGAGGCAACCATGAGGGTGGAGATCAGTGTCATGCGAATCGCTCCGAGAGAGATTGACCCAAGGGATTTCAGGGAAGCGGGAGAGTCATCTCCAGGCCGATGTGTTTCGGCGCCAAGATGATCTTCGGTCCCTTGATTTCGAGATCGTCGCTGGACCCGGCACCGCTGAAATCGGTCTTCGAGTTGTCACTCTTCTGCGCACTGTGGTGCAGCAACGGCCACAAGCCGAAGCCGGCGGCGGTGACACTGGCAGCCCCAAGAGCAACGACAACACCGGAATCGGAGCCCTGCGCGGCGAGAACGGCGGTGGCGACCCCACCGGCCAGGCCGGCGCCGGTGAGCACCCAGCGGGGCTGCCCGGAGGTGGCGGGAGTCAGGCCGAGACTCGGGGCGGTGGCGGGTCCGGGGAAAGCCGCGGCAGTTCCGGTGTAGATCGCCGGCACAACCACCTGAGAGGGAATGTTGGTGGCGACGGCAGTGGCATTTGCGGTGCGGAAGGGAGGCGGGCGGTCGCCCGGCAAGGCCGGCAACTCCTGATCCGGCCGGAGGGTCGCCAGGCGCAGTTGCGCGCGCAGGGTGGAGGCGTCTTCTACTTGACCTTCGGCGGCAAGTTCCAGTGCGGAGAGGTAGGATTCAACGGCCTGATCACTGTAGGGCTTGACATAGTCCTCCAGTTCCATGGTGTAGAGGGCCGCTTCTACTTCAGTCAAGTCCTCCGGCAGCGGAGCCCCGAGGAGAGCCTGTTGAAACTCCTCCAGGGCCTCTCCGATGCGGGTAAGGGCACGCACCGACCAGAGTGCGGAGCCATACTCGGCAGCACGCAGATAGCCGTCAATCAGGGCGTTCATCTTGTCCTCTTTGCGCTGCGTGGTCTTCTGGAGGGGCTTCTTGATCCGATATTTGACGTAGGCGGGATAGTCGAGTTCAGTTCGCTTCCATTCCGCTTCCGCCAGAATCAAGGGAGAAACCGTTGCTCCCTGCGCGCGGTAGCTCTCTGCCGCAGAGAGCAGGCCAGTGAGCAAGCTGCGGATTTCACGCGGTTTCGCCCCGGCCTTCTCGGCCAATCTCAGTTCCCGAATCCGGGCTTCCATGTTGCGGTCACTTTTTGCGTTGTAGTGTTGCCGGTAGTTCCTGAAGGCGTTGCGCGCAGCGGCCTGGTCACCGGCGTCCTCCCAGTAGAGTGCGGCAAAATACTGTGCGTCATCTCCCGCCGGAGTGCCCGCCTCGCGCTCCGCCAAACGTTCCAACAGGGTGGCCGCTTGCCGGTGCTCCCCCCGGGCCTCGTG
>JALXCG010000648.1 GCA_026991065.1 Gemmatimonadota bacterium
CTCCTCCTCCACCACCTCGCCGGCGGCCTCTTTCACGGCCAGCGCTTCGCGCCCGCCCAGCCAGAGAAAGTTGTTCCCCGGCACCAGCAGCGCATCCGCCTGCGCCTCGACCAACCGCCCCTGCTCGATCACCAACTCGGTTCGCGCGATCTTCAGCTTCATCCGTTGTGCACCCTAACCGGGGCCCGGCCGGGGCCCTAAGAAGCAAAAAAGTCCGGCACACTGGAGAGCAGGATGCCGCCGAACGTCAAGCTGAGCCCGGCGAAAATCGCCACCAAACCCCACTGCGCGGCGGGCGATTCTTTTTCGTTGTTGACCCAAAAACCGACATTGGTCAACACAAAACCAACGGCAATGGTGATGAAGTAGCTCACGGCGATGCCCTCTCCCTGGCGGAACACAAGACCATGCTGGCGCCATATGGCCCTGACAACAAACGCTATCAAGCTAGCAGAGGAGACAACCAGGGGTCAAGCCGGCCGCGCTCGCCGGAATCCTCCGCCGGATTCTGCAACCCCGCTCCAGCACGCCGGTTCCGGATCTCCCCGGCCACCGGCAAGAGGTGACACGCCGGGCGGCCGGGGAGCGGTGACCGCGGCGCATCCCATTGGCCCGTCGGGAGCCGGGCCCGCGGCTCACGATTGGTGGCGGAGCGCGGCGGGACCAGGTGGGTTGCGCCGACCGCCGCCGCGGCGCTAGGTTGGCCCCATGAAACACTGGAAGATGATCGCACTGGCGGGCTGCTGCGCCGCCCTTTCGGCCCTCGGCGGCTGTGGCGAAACGCCCTCCGAACCGGCCAAAACCACCCTCCTCATCTGCCTCGACGGCGGCACCTGGAACAGCCTCACCCCGCTCCTGCAGGCCGGCGAACTGCCCAACTTCCTGCGGATGATGGAGCAGGGTTCCTATGGCCCGCTGCGCGCCGATCCCCCCTTCTCGCCGCCCTCCTGGACTTCGCTGGCCACCGGCCTCACGCCGGAGCATCACGGCATCAACAACTTCGTCCGCCGCGATGAGATCGACCCCGAAACCGGCGCCTACCGCTTGCTGCCGATCCGCAGCAACGACATCAAAGTCCCGCGCATCTGGCAGATGGTCGCGGCGAGCGGCGCGGCGGTGGCGGTGGAGCGCTGGCTCTTCACCTACCCGGTGCAGCCGGTGCATGGCGTGGTGGTGAGCGACTACCAGGGCGTCGCCGCCGATTTCCTGCACCATGCTCCGTTGCAAGAGGAGTTGCAGCAGAACTTCCGCCGCCGGCTCTACATCACCGCCGATGCGCGGATCACCCGCGAGCCCACCCTGGCCCACGATCCGGCCCGCTCACCCGAGCGGTTCCGCGAGCGCGACCGCAAACTGGATCGCGCGGTGCAGGATATCGACGCCGCCGAGCAGGCCTACGACTACATCCTCGCGCACTACCCCGAGGTGAGTTTCTGCACGGTCTCCTTCTTCTGGGGCAACCAGATGCAGCATGAGTTCCTGCACTACTGGCTGGCGCCGCAGACCTATGGCGCCGATGCGGCCGAGGCGGCGCGCTACGGCCAGGTGATCCCGGATCTCTACCGCACGCTCGACGCTTTCATCGGCCGGGTCCGCGCCGACCCCCGCATCGAGCGGGTGATGATCGTCTCCGACCACGGCATGGAGCCGATTCCGCTCGATCTGGTCACCTCGATCAAGGCCTACCACTTCCAGATCCTCTGGGACGTGATCCTCGCCGACCTCGGTTTCGCCGACCTGGTCGAACCGGTCGCCTATCGCCGCACCGAAACCGGCCTGCTGATCAAGCCCGGCGTCCCCGACCGCGAGCGGGTGCGCCGGGAGCTGACCCAGGCCCTCGAAGCCCTCCACTTCGCCGACGACGGCAGCCGCCTCTTCGATGAGGTGCAGCCGCCGCCCGGGCAGCGCTGGCCGGACCTGGTGATCGGCCGCTACGCGCCGGTCCGCTATGGGCAGGTGCCGCAACTCTTCGAGCGCCCGGTCAGCGGCGCGCCGAACCAGGCCGAGCCGGTTCCCGCGGGGCGCTACCTGCGCTTTGCCGGCGGCTACATCCGCTCCGAGCATGGCTACGACCTGAACCCCGAAGTGCCCCTGGGCCACGACGGCATTCTGCTGGTCGCCGGCCCGGGCGTGAAGGCGGGCCAGCGCCTCGAAAGCGGCCGCGCGCGCACCATCGATGTCACGCCGACCCTGCTCTACCTGCTCGGCCTGCCGGTCGCCGCGGACATGGATGGCGAGGTTCTGGAGCCGATTCTGCGGCCCGGATTGCTGCGCGAGCGACCGGTCACCAGGATCCCCACCTACCGCGGCGTGGCCGACAGCACCGCGAGCAGCCTCGCTCCCCCTCCGCCCGCCGAAGACGCCGAGTATGACCAGAAGACGCTGGAACGCTTGCGCTCGCTGGGCTACGTCAACTGATCCGGGGGCGGCGCAGCAACCCCCCTCTCACCCGGCAACAAACCCGTGCAGATCGGCGAAGCTGCGCAACTCCTGCTGCCGCGCCGCCAGGCGCAGCAGCAGCGGCCAGGCGGCGATCAGCACCTGCACATCGCCGTAGGCGCGATGGGGCGCCGCATTCCGCACCCCCAGGCGCTCCGCCATCGCCGCCAGGGTGTGACGCAGCTCCGGTTGCGGCCAGAGGCGCCGGGAGAATGCCAGTGTGTCGATCAGCGGGCGCGGCGGCGCGGGGAGTGAGTGGCGGTGGAGCGCATCATTAATGAAGGAGAGATCGAAACCGGCGTTGTGGGCAACCACCACCGCACCGGCGAGCAGATCCGGAAGTTGCCGCACCACCTCCGCCTCGGTCGGGGCGCCGGCCAGCGCGGCGGCGTCGAGACCGTGGATCCGGGTGGCCGCGGGCGGAATCGGGCGGCCCGGCTGCACGCGCGTATTCAGTTCCCGCAGCAACCTCCCCCCCTGCATCCGCCGCACGCAGATCTCCACCATGCGATCGCCGCGCGAAGCGGAGAGGCCGGTGGTCTCCAGATCGAGGAAAGCCAGGGGCAGCCGGTCCAGCGGTGTCTGCGGATCAAACGACTCTCGGCCCGACTGCATCCCCAGAATCCTCCGCCTGAATCTACCTGCTGAACGGGATCCCCCCCGCCTTCAAAAAAAAGCGCCCCGGCCGACCCGGGGAACGGGCCCAACCGGGGCGAGGCGGATGGTGGGCGATACTGGATTCGAACCAGTGACCTCTGCCGTGTGAAGACAGCGCTCTAACCAACTGAGCTAATCGCCCCTGGTGCACCCAGGAGGACTCGAACCCCCGCTTCAAGATCCGGAGTCTTGCGCTCTATCCATCTGAGCTATGGGTGCCTCCGATAACGGACCGGTAGCATACGAGGGGGCGGGCGTGGTGTCAACTCCCGCCTGACAGACAGAGCCCGCGCCGCCAACCCGACCGGTGGCCCCCGCACCGGCGCAAGGCGTAGCGAAAAGTTCCTCTTTTGGGGGGAGATAAGCTTGGCACCATCCCGCAGCGCGCGGCGTCTCGCTACGCCCACCCGGTGGTGCGGTCCCACTCTCGCCGAAGTCGCCGGCTCCCCGGCGTGGTAGGGTTTGGCTCCACCCTGCCCCACCCAGGAGCCTGTCGCGGAGATGCGGTCGGAATCGGCACCCATCTCCGGCGGCGGCGGCGCGCCGGAGCGGAGGCCCGGATGCTCGCGGAGTTGTGCCTGAAAAGCTTCTACTGGACCGACCTGGCAGTGGCGGCCGGCTTGCTGCTGCTGGCGCTGCGGCCGCCCGGGCGGCTCCTGGACGGGCAATGGACGCGGCTGTTTTGGCTCGGGGTGGGCATCGGCCTGCTCTGGGAGGTGCCGATCTTTCTCTCGGCGCTCTACGGGCACGAGCCGGTGCTGCTCTTCTGGCGCCGGCCGCCGCTCTCGCCGCTGCTTTTCATGCTCGCCCACGCGCTCTGGGACGGCGGCCTCTTTCTCGCCGGGGTCGGGCTGCTGCGGTTCTTGAGCCCCACGCCGTTGCGGCGCGGCTGGCGCTGGCCGGAGGTGGGCATGATGCTGCTCTGGGGGCAGGTGTCGGCGCTGGCAGTAGAGATCGGCGGAGTGCGCTGCGGGGGCTGGGTCTATGCCGCGGATCGGGCCTGGAACCCGGTGCTGCTGGACTGCGCCGGGCGGCCGCTCACCCTGCTGCCGCAGGCGATCTGGCTGCTGGCGCCGCTGCTTTATTACGGGCTGGCGCTGCGGCTGGCGGCGCCAGCCCGTAATAAAGC
>JALXCG010000649.1 GCA_026991065.1 Gemmatimonadota bacterium
TCAGCCTCTCCAGTGTAAGAAGCTCTTCCCCCAACCTCAACTGGCGCCGGAAAAGTGCCTGGTGCACCGGCCAAGACGCTGCGGGCAGCCCCGGTCGCAAGCCGCGCCGAGGATACCGCGTTGACGGCGGCTCGACGCCTTTGCCGAACTTGCGGCAGATCGGGTCCGTGCTTATACTTCGCTATAATTGGCTTGGTATTGCTTCGAACCGCGCCAGTTCGAAATCGGTCTCCCAATGCCGCCCCGCGGCCCTCCCTCTCCTAATAAAGAGGCATCTTTTCAATGAATTTGAAAACCCGCCAGCTACTCCTACTGGCCGCGGTCGTGGCAGCATCCACGGCCGCCACCGCCGAATCCTGCTATGACGTTCCCGCCTCCGCCCAGGCCGACGCAACCCAGTACAATGTTCTGCTCTATGTAGTGGATACGCTGCGCGCCGACCACCTCGGACTCTACGGCTACGAGCGCGACACCTCACCCTTCATCGACCAGATCGCCACCGAAGGCGCCTACTGGACCAACTGCCACAGCGCCTCCTCCTGGACCTGGCCTGCGGTCGCCACCATCCTCACATCGCAAACCGTGGCCACGCACCGCTGTTACGACCGTTCCACGCAGATTCACCCGAACTGGGACACCCTGCCCAAACTACTTGAAGCCCAGGGCTACACCACCACCTTCATCTCAAGCAACCCGGTGCTGTGGCCGGAAGGCCGCGTCGGCGACCTTTGCCAGGATGTCATCCGCACCGATCGCCCCGACCAGGGCCTCACCAACCGTTTGGCCCAGGTCTTGCGGGATCCGGGCAAGCGCCCATTCTTCATCCATGTACAGCCTTTTGGCCCGCACACCCCCTACGAGTGCCCGGCCCCCTTCGACAGCCTGTTCATCAACGATCCCTACTACGGCAGCCTGGGCGAACTCCCGCGGGTCAACGACAACTCCAGTTGCGTCGGCGGCATGGCCAAACACACCATCATCGACGACATCACTTCGATGGACTGGTATGTCAGCCAATATGACGGCTTGGTCGCCTACATGGATGACCAAATCTCGCAGGCGTTCGCCGTTCTCGAAGAGCAGGGGCTGCGGGAAAACACGCTGGTGATCATCATGTCGGACCATGGTGAAGAGTTGGCCGGCGACCACGATCGATTCTTCTGCCACTGGGACTTTTATGAAGCCAACACCCATGTGCCGTTGATCATGCTCTTTCCGGAAGCCTGGCAGCAGGAGCACGGGCCGCTGCGGAATGTCGCCTACGACGGCGAAAGCGCGCAGATCGACATCATGCCCACCGTGCTCTCGGTGCTGGGGCTCCCGGCACCGAGCAACCTGCAGGGGCGCAACCTGATCGAGTTCCCGAATCCGACCCGACGCATCGGCTTCGATCACACCGGGCGCGCCTATCAGCATGACAACTACAAACTGATCAACCGCGCGCGGATGCTGCTTCCCGATCCCGACAAAGAGTTCTACGATCTCGCAGTGGATCCTCAGGAGACGCTCAACCTGGTCGACAGCCTGCCGGATCTGGCCGATCAGTACGAGACCGAACTGAACAATGTAGCCGCCGTACTCGACGCGCAATGGCCGCTGGAGGAAACGCTCACCTGGTCCTACCAGACCGGCTTGGACAGCATCGAAGTCGCCCAGGACTACCTGGCCACCGAGATTCGCGGACCAACTGCCCGCTGGGACTGGATCGACGACGCCGGCAACGGCATGCTCCACGGCTACGTGATCCTCGGCACCGACGCCCCCACCGATGAGTACCGTACCTATGTCGGCGTCATGGCCCCACCGCTCTATCGCATGGGTTCCGAGGCGGACATCAAACTGGTCGGCGGTCGCATCGCCTACGAGATCTGCTCCACCATCTGGGGCGGCCACCGCTATCGCCTGACAATCGAAGAGAACCAGCTCACCCTCTCGCGCTGGAGCGACCTCGATCCAACCATCGATTGGGGCACGGTTTCCTATCCCTTTGGTCTCGATCAGTGGCGCCATGTGCGCTTCGAATCGAACGGCGAAACGGTTCGCGTGCTGATCGACGGCACCGAAGTATTCAGCGCCACCGAAACCCAGCCCAAGGATGTCTGGGGCACCGCCATCTTCAAGATCTCCGACCAGGGTGGCGAGGCCTATGTCGACAACATCCTGGTAGAGGCGCTGAACGCCCCGGGAACCATCCCGCCGCAGGCGATTGAGGCACCGATCCCCAACCCCAATCCCAGCCTCAAGTACCAAAACATCTCCGACACCGTCGGCCTGAGCGGCGACGAGCGCTCCTGGACGCTCACGCTGCGCGATATCGACGGTGACGGCCTCGGGGATCTCTACCTGAATCATCATGAATCGCCGCCCGTTTTCCTGCGCAACGACCTGCTCGGCAGCGGACTCTTCGTCGAGGAGAGTGTCGCCTTCGACCGCAGCGCCGAGTTCGACCTCGCCGATCAACACACCGCCACCTGGATCGACATCGACGGCGACGGCTGCCTGGACCTCTATCAGTGCGTCGGCTCCGCCCGCGGCTCCGCCCCCGGCGACAACTGGATTCTCTCTTTCGGCTGCGATTTCACCCCCACCGACATCAGCGCCGCAACCGGACTCACCGATGCCGGCGGCCGCGGTCGCACTCCGCTTTTCTTTGACTACGATGTCGACGGCTACGCCGACCTGCTCATGCTCAACGCCAAGAGTGCGGGCAATCCATCGCGCCTCTTCCGCGGCATGGGCGGCGGGGTCTTCACCGAAATCACCGACGGCGCGGGCATCCCGATGACCGAACACTGGGTCACCGGAATCGCCGCCGATCTGGATGAAGACGGCGACCCCGACCTGGTTCTCAACGGCGCGGTCACCGGCCTGCTGCGCAATGACAACGGCACTTTCGTCGATGTCACCAGTGCTTCCGGCGTGCAGATCAACTCGCGCACCGAACTCGTGGTCGCCGACCTCAATGGGGATGGCCACCTGGACATTCTCGGGGCATCCTCGGGCTACGAAAACGATCTCGTGGGCCAGCCTTTCCCCGAGGAATTGAAGGTCGAATGCCACGTCGCCGACACCACCCAGAAAGGGGTGCGCTTCCTCTGCGCTTCCGACTCGGTCTGGATCGCGCCGGTGATGCAGTATGACTACCGCACCGAGGCCTCCTGGTTCGGCGCCGCTTCGGTGAATCCGGACAGCCTGCCGATCAAACTGGCGGCCGACGACCCCATGCTCCAGGGTGAGCCCTCGATGCTGGGCACCGCCCCGGGGGTATTCATCTGGCGGGAGGCCAACGGCTACTGGAACGTGCGCATGGTCGCCGAGGGCGACTCTCCGGTGAAGTTCGATATCGGCCGCGCCTGGCTCCGCTTCGATGCACCGATCGACTCGCTCCAGCAGGTGAATCTGGAGGTCGGCTCGGCGCCGCCGAAGCGCAACTCGTTCTACGCCGGCGCCGGCGATCTCACCTTCACCGATCGCTCCATCGACAGCAGTTTCGGTGATGTGCTGCTGCAATCCCGCGACCTCGACGTCGGCGATCTGGACAACGACGGCGATCTGGACATCTACGTGGTCAACGGCGGCATCGTCGAGAACCAGCCGGACGGGGTCTACCTGAACGACGGCACCGGCACCTTCACCGAGTCCGCCGAGGCGGTGGGCATCGGCTTCCAACCCCTGGGCTCCGGCGACGCCGTGGGGATCTCCGACCTGAACAACGACGGCAAGCTGGAGATCCTGGTGGTCAACGGCTACGGCAACAAGCCCTTCATCGGCCCACGCGACCTCTGGCGCCCCTGGACCGATGTCGGCCACTGGCTCGCGCTGGATCTCACCGAGACCGCCGGCGGCCACACCGCGCTCGGCACCCGCGTCGAGTGCTATACTGGCGCCAAACGCCAGGTGCGCTACTTCGACGCCGGGCAGGGCAACCGCAGCCAGGATTCGGGACGAATCCACTTTGGGCTCGGCAGCAGCACACTGGTGGATTCGCTCGTGGTCACCTGGCCCGATGGCTCCAGCACCCGCTCCACCGCAATCCCGGCGGACCGCATCTTGAGCATTCCGGTCACCTGGTAAACGCGCCCCCACTCCCAACCAATCCATTTCGACTCAGCGCAACCCCGGCCGCCGGCGTGGCTGGGGTTGCGCTCGTTCCCGTCAGGCAGAGCCATGATCTCCATCTCTCGCGCCCTCGCACACGCCCGGCGCGCCC
>JALXCG010000650.1 GCA_026991065.1 Gemmatimonadota bacterium
TGAAGAAGGAAGAGGGGGGGCGGCACACGCCTTTCTTCAAGGGCTATCGCCCGCAGTTCTATTTCCGCACCACGGACGTGACCGGGTCGGTCGAGTTGCCCGAGGGGGTGGAGATGGTGATGCCGGGCGACAATGTCACCATCGTCCTGGAGTTGATCACTCCGATTGCCATGGAGGCGGGGCTGCGTTTCGCAATTCGCGAAGGTGGGCGGACCGTGGGTGCCGGCGTCATTGCCGAGATTTTCGAGTAGGCGGTTAGTGTAGTGGCGAGTCAGAACATTAGAATTCGGCTAAAGGCTTACGATCACAAGACGCTGGACAGCTCTGCGAGTCGCATCGTCGAGACCGCAAAGCGAAACGGCGCGCGCATCTCGGGGCCGATTCCCTTGCCGACCAAGCGTACGGTTTATACCGTGAATCGCAGTCCACATGTCGACAAGAAATCGCGCGAGCAATTCGAAGTTCGTGTGCACAAGCGCCTGATCGATATTTTGGAGTCGACCCCCGCCACGGTGGATGCGTTGATGAAACTTGATTTGCCGGCAGGCATAGACATCGAGATCAAGGTCTGATTTGTAGACATTGCTCCAGAGTCCGCTGCACAGCGGTGGACTCCCTGACAGCGGGTTGAGGGCACGAACGTGTTCCTACCCGGGAGGAAAAGAATGATAGGCCTAATTGGTCGCAAGATTGGAATGACGCAGATTTTTGAGGAATCTGGCGAAGTCGTTCCTGCGACTGTTATAGAAGCCGGGCCCTGCCCGATTCTGCAGAAGAAGACGCCGGGGCGCGACGGTTACTCGGCCCTGCAGTTGGGATTCCTGGAGAAGAAGAAGTCGCGGGTGAAGAAGCCGGAGGCGGGGCAGGCGGCGCGTGCCGGTGTTTCCGTGCCGCAGCACGTGCGGGAATTCCGGGCTGATGAACTCTCGGAGTACGAGATTGGCCAGGCCCTTACGGTCGAACTCTTCGCCCCTGGCGAGAAGGTCGCGGTTACCGGGCGCAGTAAAGGCCGCGGTTTTGCGGGTGTCTTGAAGCGGCACGGTATGCATGGCGGTGATGAAACACACGGCTGCATGGCCAAGCGAGTCCCCGGCTCTCTCGGATCTGCTGCTTATCCGGCACGTGTTTTCAAGGGGCGGCGCCTGCCGGGGCATATGGGTGATCGCCGCGTCACCGTTCGGAATCTCGAGATCGTGCGCGTAGATGCCGAGCGCAATGTTCTCGTGATTCGTGGAGCGGTTCCTGGTCCTCGAAATGGCATCTTGATGATCTGGAAGTAGGAGGGAACCGATGGCAGACGTGAAAGTCGTGAACGCTCAAGGGCGTGAAAGCGGCAGTACAGAATTGAAATTGGTTTCCGGCGCGGTCCGTGGTGCGGAGCACATCGTCTATGAGGCGGTGAAGATGTACCAGGCGAATCGCCGGCTTGGATCGGTTCACAAGAAAAATCGCTCGGCAGTCGCTGGCGGTCGTCGCAAGCCCTGGAAGCAAAAGGGAACCGGCCGCGCCCGTCAAGGTACGACTCGCGCGCCGCAATGGCGCGGCGGCGGACGTGCTTTTGCGCCCACCGAGCGCGATTACAGCTATCGAATCCCGCGCAAGATGCGGCAACTCGCGACCAAGCTGGTGCTCGACTCGAAAGCGGAGGAAGGGGCTCTGCGAGTCGTGGAGTCGTTTCCGGATTTCACCGGCAAGACGAAAGAGGTTGCTACTTTCCTTCGTGGAATGGGCTGGGAAGGGCAGCGGGTGTTGATTCTGCTGGACCGTGTTCCCGCCAGTTTGCTTCGGGCAGCGAAGAACATCCCGGGCGTAGTTGTTGGCCGTTACGCCGAGACCAACGCCCATCAGGTCATTTACGCGCAGCGGGTCCTGGTGGAGCGGGCGGCGCTGGTTAGCGGGCAGGAGTAGATGATGGATCCTCGGAACGTACTGGTGCGTCCCCTCCTCACGGAGAAGGGCACCCATATCAAAGACACCGAGAACAAGTACATCTTCGAGGTGCGGGTCGATGCGAACAAAATCCAGATAAAGCGGGCGATCGAGGAGATCTTTGACGTCCGCGTGGAAAAGGTCGCGACGATGAACCGGCTCGGAAAAATGAAGCGAGTGCGTTATCGCACCGGCCGCAAGCGCAGTTGGAAGAAGGCGATCGTGACCCTGGCTGACGGGCACGCACTGGAACTCTTCGAGGGGGTCTAGCGCCGAGGCGCCCCGGTAGCGAGGTTGTTGGAACATGGGAATTAGAACATTCAAGCCGACGAGTCCGTCTCTGCGCTATAAGAGTATCTCCACTTTTGAGGAGATCACTCGTTCCACGCCGGAGAAGTCGTTGCTGGCTCCGCTTAAGAAGAGCGGCGGGCGGAACAATCACGGCCGCGTTACCTCGCGGCACCGAGGTGGCGGACACAAGCGCCGCTACCGCATCGTCGATTTCAAGCGGGACAAGGTCGGCGTGCCCGCCCGCGTGGTCAGCATCGAATACGATCCGAACCGCAGCGCGAGAATTGCTCTGGTTCATTACGCAGACGGTGAGAAGCGCTATGTGGTCGCACCCGCGGGACTGGCAGTGGGCGATCTTCTGCACTCCGGACCCGATGCTCCGCTGAAGGCTGGGAACTCCCTGCCGTTGCGGCGGATTCCGCAGGGATCGACGATCCATAATGTGGAGTTCTTCCCCGGGCGTGGAGCACAGATTGCTCGCTCTGCCGGGGCAGGCGCGACTCTCCTTGCGAAGGAGGAGCCGTATGCGCTGGTCAGAATGCCATCCGGCGAGATTCGACGCGTTTCGATGGACTGCACGGCGACGCTGGGGCAGGTGGGCAATGCCGACCACATGAACATTTCAATCGGCAAGGCAGGCAAGAGTCGCTGGCTCGGTCGTCGGCCTCATGTGCGCGGCGTAGCGATGAATCCTGTGGATCACCCGATGGGTGGCGGTGAAGGGCGCTCCTCCGGTGGCCGGCATCCATGCTCACCCTGGGGAATGCCGGCCAAGGGTTACAAGACCCGCAAGAAGCGCAAGCCATCCAATCGCTACATTGTCAAAAGGCGGAAGTAGGTCATGCCCCGATCAGTCTCCAAGGGCCCCTTTATCGAGCCCAAGTTGCAGAAAAGAATTGAAGAGATGAACAAGAGCGCGGAAAAGCGCGTCGTCAAGACCTGGTCCAGGCGCTCGACCATCTCACCGGACTTCGTGGGTCACACGATCGCCATCCACAACGGAATGAAGTTCATTCCCGTGTATATCACCGAGAACATGGTGGGACACAAGTTGGGTGAATTCGCACCGACCCGAACTTTCAAAGGCCACGGTGGAAAGCTCGCCGAGCGCACCGTTCGCATCCACTAGTCGAGGAGAGATGATGAATGCGATTGCGAAAGCAAGATACGTGCGTGTCACGCCCCGCAAGGCGAGGGCGGTCGCGGACTTGGTGCGCGGCAAGAGTGTTCTTGATGCGCTGAGGACCCTCGACTTCACGCGGCGGGCGGCCGCGATTCCGGTCGCCAAGACCATTCGTTCCGCCGCGGCGAATGTGCGCAACGCCGAGGGTGGCGAAGAGATCGATTTCGGTGATCTCATGCTGAAAACCATATGCATTGACGAAGGGCCATCGCAGAAGCGCTGGCGGCCGGCATCACGCGGGCAGATGCATCCTTATAAACGACGGACCAGCCACATCACGGTTACCGTAACAACGCGGTCGTAGCTGGACCGGACGGGCGATTGGAAAGGGACCACGAGCGTGGGACAAAAGACTCATCCGATTGGATTTCGCCTCGGCTTCAATGTTCCATGGAACTCGAGGTGGTTTAACGATAAGAACTTCGCTGATGATCTGCGCGAAGATCTGATGATCCGGCGTTATGTACGCCGGCGGCTGGAAAACGCGGACCTGTCTCGGGTCGAGATCGAGCGTGCATCCAATCGCATCACCTTGATTATCTGCACGGCCCGGCCCGGCTTGGTGATCGGGCAAAAAGGGCAGAAGGTGGATGCGCTGCGAGACGAGTTGCAGCACATCACCGGGCGGAATGTCTACATCACCATCCTTGAGGTCAAAGTTGCCGAATTGGATGCTGAACTGGTCGCCCAGCGGATCGCCAAGCAGCTCCAGTCCCGGGTGTCGTTTCGCCGTGCAATGAAGCGCGCGATGCAGCAGACCATGAGGTTCGGCGCGCAAGGCATCCGCATTCGGGTTGCGGGACGGCTCAATGGGGCAGAGATGGCGCGCACCGCATCCGTCCGAGAGGGAAAAGTTCCTCTGCATACGCTGCGTTCGGATATCGATTATGCGCAAGCGACGTCATTTACCACGTTTGGTACGATCGGTGTCAAGGTTTGGATTTGCAAGGGCGAAGCGGCTCCTCTGTAGTTCGCCCACTGGATCAATGGAGGATATGTCGCCATGTTGATGCCCAAGCGGACCAAGTACCGCAAGATGCAAAAAGGGCGTATGAAAGGCAAAGCCACCCGCGGGGCGACCCTCAGCTTTGGGAGTTGTGGCCTGCAGGCTACGCAGTGTGGCTGGATCAGCAGTCGTCAGATTGAAGCAGCGCGTGTTGCGATGACCCGCCATGTAAAACGTGGCGGCAAACTGTGGATCCGGGTCTTTCCGGACAAGCCGATCACGAAGAAGCCCGCCGAAACCCGAATGGGTAAGGGCAAGGGGTCACCTGAGTACTGGGTAGCGGTTGTAAAGCCGGGTCGCGTTCTCTTCGAGATGGAAGGGGTTGATCCGGAACTGGCCAAGCAGGCAATGCGGTTGGCGCAAATGAAGCTGCCTTTTCGGAGCCGGTTCATTACGCGAAGTGATGCGGGAGGTACGCTGTGAACGCCACGGAACTGCGGCAACAAACCCGGCAGGAACTTAACGAGCGGCTGATTGAACTTCAGGAAGAGGTTTTCAATCTTAGATTTCAGCTGGCCGCCCATCGCCAATTGGACAACCCTCACGCGATTCGTGCGGCGCGCAGAGAGATCGCGCGTATTCGTACGTTGCTCGGCGAGGATGATCGGGGTGTCTATCAACTCCCCAGGTCCGAAGACTGACGAACATCTGGGTGAAACGACACGGAAACGAGAACCATGCCGACGAATGACAGAGCACTGCGGAAGACCCGTAGCGGTCAAGTAGTAAGCGATAAGATGGATAAGACCATCGTTGTGGCGGTGGAGCGCCTGGTGCGCCACCCGATCTACGGTCGCGTTGTCCGGAGGACAAAACGCTACAAGGTCCACGACGAGGAAAACGTCGCCAAGACCGGCGATGTTGTGGAATTGATGGAGACACGTCCTGTCAGCAAGCAGAAGCGGTGGCGTTTGGTCAAAGTGGTCCGTGCGGCCCGGTGATTCATCGCCCGGAGCAACGGGCACGGAGGGCTGAGCCATGATCCAGTCTGAAACACGAGTAAAGATCGCCGACAACTCCGGCGCCAAAGAAGCACTCTGCATCAAGGTTCTCGGCGGCACCAGGCGGCGCTATGCATCGGTCGGAGACGTCATCGTCATCGCGGTTAAGGACGCGGTACCTGGCGGCGGAGTAAAAAAGGGCGAGGTCACGCGCGCAGTTGTGGTCCGCACGAAGAAAGAGATCCGGCGCAAGGACGGCACGTACATCAAGTTCGATGAAAACGCAGCGGTCGTCATCAACGAACAGAAGGAGCCGAAAGGGACACGTATTTTCGGGCCGGTCGCACGCGAACTGCGCGAAAAGGCTTATATGAAGATCGTCTCGCTCGCCCCTGAGGTTATCTGACCCGGCGCTGAGTACCGGACTGAGGAACAATCCAATGGCAAGGAAGATCAAGAAAGGCGATGAAGTGATCGTCCTGCGCGGCAACCATCGCGGCGCAAGGGGCGAAGTGCTCTCCGTTCTGACCGACAAGGAGCGGGTAATCGTCAAGGGCGTGAACATTGTCAAGCGACATACGAAACCGCGTGGAACCCAGCAAGGCGGGATCTTCGAGAAAGAGGGTTCCATTGCGATCTCGAATGTAATGCTGATCGATCCCGAGACGGAGCGAGCGACCCGCGTTGGCTTCAAGGTGCAGGATGACGGTCGCAAGGTACGCATTGCGCAAAAAAGCGGTAAGACGCTGGACTGATCTCGGATCAAGGAAGCGAAGAATGACTGAGCAAGTGGCAACCGAAAAACGCCGAAACCGGCTGGCTGAGAAGTACCGCGAAGAAGTCGCGCCACAAATGATGGAGCGTTTTCAGTATGGGAACCAAATGCGGATTCCCAAGTTGGAGAAGATCGTTCTCAACATGGGAGTGGGGCGGGCGACGCAGAACAAGAAGCTGCTCGAAGGAGCGGTGAACGATCTCACCCGGATCGCCGGCATGAAGCCGGTCGTAACCCGGGCGCGGAAGTCGATCTCCAACTTCAAGCTCCGCGAAGGCATGCCGATCGGCTGCATGGTCACCTTGCGAGGGGAACGCATGTATGAGTTCCTCGACAAGCTGATCGGGGTGGCCATTCCGCGCATCCGCGACTTTCGCGGGATCCCATCGAAGTCCTTCGACGGACGTGGCAACTACACTTTGGGAATCAGTGAGCAGATAATTTTTCCCGAAATCGACTTCGACAAGGTCGACGAGGTTCGGGGTTTGGATATTACATTTGTGACCACGGCGAAGACCGACGAAGAGGGCAGGGAGCTCCTCACGCGGATGGGAATGCCGTTCCGTAAGTAGCGGAGGAGATTGGGGCTCATGGCTCGAAAATGCATGATTGAACGTGAAAAAAGGCGCAAGGCTTTGGTTGAGAAGTATGCACGCAAACGCGAAGAACTCAAGAAGGCCGGCGCTCACGCGGAATTGGCCGCGCTGCCGCGCAATTCCGCTCCGGTTCGGCTGCGCAACCGTTGTGTTCTCTCGGGCCGGTCGAGAGGCTACATGCGGAAGTTCGGCCTTAGCCGTATCAAGTTTCGGGAACTGGCTTTGCGCGGTGAGATTCCCGGGGTCGTTAAGGCGAGTTGGTAGACCATCAGCAGAGAAGGATTTGAAATCATGGTCATGACTGACCCAATCGCGGACTTCCTCACCAGAATCCGGAATGCAAAACAGGCCGGGCACCGTCGATTGCAGATGCCGGCCTCGAAAATCAAGAGTGCGCTGGCGGCCATTCTGCGCGACGAGGGCTATATCCGGGATTACAAGACCGTGGATGAGGGGCCCCAGGGGACTCTTGTACTCTGGCTGAAGTATGACGCAGAGGGGAATTCCGCGATCCAAGGGATCAAGAGAGTCAGCCGCCCTGGCCTTCGTAAGTACGTTCCGAGTAGTGAGCTTCCCCGTGTTCTGGGCGGGCTCGGTATCGCCATTCTTTCCACTTCGCAGGGCGTCATGACGGGAAAGTCCGCGACAAAACTCGGGGTGGGCGGCGAAGTACTCTGTTTCGTTTGGTAAAAGGTTAGATTCGGCGAACCTTAGCACGTCTCGGGCGCTCCTTACCCAGCGTAAGGACACCAAACAGGTGGATTGCCAGCGAGGCGGAAGCGGTTCGGATCGGGTAGTGCTTCAGGTACGCTCCTGCTACTTGCTTGCTTTCCGAGCTGGAAGTTGATATACAAGGGTTTTCCCTTGCGCGCGTTTGGGAATGCTGTCCCGAAAGCCGGAGGTCATTGTGTCACGTATAGGCAAAACACCAATCACGATCCCGAGCGGAGTCGAGGTCAAACTCGACGGCAGCCACTTAGTGGTTAAGGGGCCGAAAGGGTCCCTGGAGTTGGACATCCGGCCCGAGGTTCGCTTCAAGGTGGAAGACGGGACTGCGTATGTCGAGTGCGATTCGGAGGTTAAGTCCGACCGCGCTCTGCATGGCCTGACGCGCTCACTCGTAGCGAACATGGTAAAGGGCGTCAGTGAAGGATTTGTCCGTCAGCTTGAGATTCAGGGCGTCGGATATCGTGCTGAGAAGCCGAATGGCAACGAGTTTCGCTTGGCGCTTGGGTTCTCCCATCCGGTGATCTACACCATCCCGGAAGGAATTACGATCGAGGTGCCCAAGCCGACGCAGATCACGGTGCGAGGGATCGATAAGCAAAAAGTCGGTCAAGTCGCCGCAGATATTCGGCGTTTCCGTCCGCCGGAGCCTTACAAGGGCAAGGGCGTGCGGTACGTCGATGAGCATGTTCACCGGAAGGCCGGCAAAGCCGGTTGATCCGCGGGGCACCGCCCCAAACCCTCTGGAGTCAACAGAGCATGAGTGCGATTCGAAAAAGAACCGCTGCGAGGAGCGTGGCTCGCGCGAGGCGTCACTTTTCAGTACGCCGAAAGCTGAGCGGAACAGCCGAGCGCCCGCGCTTGGTCGTATACCGCAGCCTCAAGCATATCTATGCGCAGATCGTCGACGATCGGAGCGGGCGGACTTTGGCCGCCGCATCCACAGTCGAGGCGGACCTGCGCGATCACAGCAGCGAAAAGAAAGTCAAGCAGTCGACGCAGGTCGGCCTCCTCATCGCGAAGCGGGCGCAGGACGCCGGCATCAAAGCGGTGTGCTTCGACCGCAACGGGTACCTCTATCATGGTCGCGTGAAAGCGCTGGCGGACGCGGCTCGGGAGAACGGCCTTGAGTTCTGAAAAAAGAGGGCGTGACCGTGATCGCCGCAACGAGGAGGCGCCAGAGTTTGCCGATCGCGTGATCGAGATGAACCGGGTGTCGAAAGTGGTGAAGGGCGGCCGTCGGTTCAGTTGGAACGCGATTGTCACCGTGGGCGACCAGAAGGGGCGCGTCGGTGTTGGCATGGGCAAGGCGAACGAGATTGCTGAAGCGATTCGCAAGGGCCAGGAGATCGCGCGCCGAAGCATGGTTCGTATCCCGCTGAAGGCAGGTACGATCCCGCACGAAGTGATCGGGCGTTTCGGGGCCAGCCGGGTGCTTCTGAAGCCCGCCGCTCCGGGAACCGGCGTGATCGCGGGGGGGCCGGTTCGGGCAATCCTCGAGATGGCAGGCGTCTCGAATATCCTGACCAAGAGCCAGGGCTCGCGCAATGCGCACAACGTAGTCAAGGCAACCATGGAGGGGCTTGGGTCTCTGCAGACGGTTGAGACTGTGGCGAAGCGACGGGGTTTGACGATGCGGCAGGTGTTCGGGGTAGAAGCGGGGGGTGAGTAATGGCGAAGTTGCGCATCACCCAACGACGCTCAACGATCGGGCGTGTTTTTCGTCAGAAAAGGACGATGCGGGCGCTCGGAATTCGGCGGCTACACCAGAGTGTCGAGCACGACGACACGCCAACAATTCGCGGCATGATTCAAAAAGTGATTCACCTGGTGGACGTCGAATCCATCGATTGAATCCAGGCTCCGAGGGGCAGCGATGAACCTGAGTAAATTGACTCCCGCCAAGGGGGCCATCAAGAAACGTACCCGCGTTGGGCGCGGGCACTCCGCCGGCCGCGGGAAGACCTGCGGACGAGGACAAAACGGCCAGGGCTCGCGCGCGGGCAGCGGGGCGTACGTCGGCTTTGAAGGTGGTCAGATGCCCCTGCAGCGCCGCGTACCGAAGCGCGGCTTCCACAACAAGTGGCGCGTGGCTTACCGAGTGGTGAATGTTGCTTCTCTGGCTCGGCTGGAGGGAGTGGACAAAGTAACCCCGGAAGTCTTGCGTGAGCACGGGTTGGTGAAAGGGCGCGGTCCGGTCAAGGTCCTCGGCGTTGGCGAGTTGAGTCAGCGGGTCCACGTTTGCGCACACGCTTTTTCGAAGAGCGCGGTCAGCAAGATTGAGAGCGCCGGCGGTGTTGTCGAGGTGCTGCAATGATCGGCAGCTTCCGGGACGTCTTTAAGATTCCGGAATTGCGCTCGCGCATCGGCTTCACGATCGCTTTGCTGGTGGTCTACCGGGTCGGGGGGCACATCCTCCTGCCCGGAGTGAACCAGGCTGTGATCGAGCAGTTCTTCGAGCAGCAAGCCGGCAACATGTTCAAGATGTATGACATGTTTGCCGGTGGGAACCTGCGACGGGCTTCGATCTTCGCCCTGGGGATTATGCCCTATATCAGTGCCTCTATCATCATGCAGTTGGCCACTGCCGTGGTGCCCTATTTCGAGAAGCTGCAAAAAGAGGGTGAAGAGGGACGTAAGCGCATCAACCAATTGACACGTTATGGGACCGTTGCCCTCGGGCTGATTCAGTCAGCCGGAATCTCTCGGTCACTACCGGCGATGTTGGGCGCGGGCGCGGTAACCATGGACCCCAACGGGTTCATGCTCCTCTCCATGCTGACACTTACCGCCGGAACTGTTTTCGTAATGTGGCTCGGTGAGCAGATTACCGAGCGGGGAATTGGCAACGGGATTTCGCTCATCATCACCATTGGGATTGTGGCGCGCTATCCGCGGGATCTGGGGAATACCCTCCAGAAACTCACGATTCCGGGCAGCGATTTTACCTATGCGCACTTGGCGATGCTGATTCTGGTGACCATTGGCATCGTCGCAGGGATCGTTGCGATTACTCAGGGGGAGCGACGAATCCCTGTGCAGTACGCGCGGCGAATGGTGGGTCGTAAGACCTACGGCGGGCAACAAACGCACATCCCTTTGAAGGTGAATACCTCAGGTGTGATGCCGATTATTTTTGCGCAATCTCTCTTGATGGCACCTTCGATGATCGCCGGGCTTGTTCCGGGGAGTGTGCTCTCTGATACAGTGATGCGCTGGTCAGTCCCGACCAGCCCCGTGTATGTCATCTCCTACGCGATCCTGGTGATCGGCTTCTCCTACTTTTACACGGCAATTGTCTTTAATCCGGTCGACCTGGCGGACAATATGAAGAAGTACGGCGGGTTTATTCCCGGGATCAAACCCGGTAAGAAGACTGCCGAATACATCGACCGTGTGTTGACACGGATCACTTTGCCCGGCGGCGTGTTCCTCGCATTCATCGCGATCATGCCGGCTTTCTTGGCTCAGTGGCTCAATGCTCCGATCGCCTGGCAGTTGGGAGGCACCGGCCTTCTGATTGTTGTGGGGGTAGTGCTGGACACGATGCAGCAGGTGGAGTCGCACTTGGTGATGCGAAGCTACGAGGGTTTCATGAAGAGCGGGCGCGTGCGAGGCCGGAGATAGTGGCGATGCACCCGGGATTGAATCCCGCTTCATTGGAGTCGCTCTCGTGATTAGCCTAAAGTCTCCCCGCGAGATTGAACTGATCGGCGAGAACGCGCGCATCGTCGCAAATACACTGGCGCTCATGCGGAAACACGCCAAGGTCGGCGTTACGACTCGTGAACTGGATCGAATCGCCGAGGACTATATCCGCAGCGAGGGCGCCGAGCCCTCCTTTCTGGGGTACGGAAATCCGGGTTTCCCGGGTTCGATCTGTGCTTCCGTGAATGAAGCAGTGGTTCACGGGGTGCCGAACGATCGCCCACTGGAAGAGGGTGATATTCTCGGCGTGGACGTTGGAGCCAATTCCAAAGGGTTCCACGGCGACGGTGCGGTTACGATCCCCATTGGGACGATCGGACCGGTTGCGCAGCGTTTGCTAAGCACGACTGAGCGGGCCTTGCTTGCCGGAATAGACAAGGCCAGACCGGGCGGGCGCTTGGGCGATATCTCGGCCGCGATTCAGAGTGTGGCCGAAGCGGAAGGGTTCTCCGTTGTAAGATCACTCGTGGGACACGGAATCGGACGGAATCTGCACGAGGATCCGCAGGTGCCGAATTTCGGTCGGGCGGGCAAAGGCCTGAGGCTGAAGGCCGGGATGGTTCTGGCGTTGGAGCCGATGATCAACGTCGGGCGTTACGAAGTCGAAATGCTCGACGACGAGTGGACGATTGTTACCGCGGACCGTGAGCTGTCCGCGCATTTTGAGCACACCATTGCGATCACCGTGGACGGCCCACGGATCTTGACTGTGGCGAGCCCTGAGTTTGTAGTATAGTTAGGATTTTCCCAGTTTCGGAGGATAGCGTTATCGGCAGGCGTGGTTATGGCGGCCGCGGGCCAAACAACAAGAAGCAGAAGGGCGCGAAGGGGCAGCAGGCGAACACCAACAGCACCCGGCGCGTTCGGCGGGAAGGCTCGATTGAAGTTGAGGGCACGGTGATTGAGCCTCTTCCCAACACCATGTTCCGGGTGGAGCTTGAGAACGGTCACGTAGTTCTTGCCCACATCTCCGGGAAGATGAGGATGTTTAATATCCGAATTCTGGCCGGCGATCGAGTGACTGTGGAACTCTCACCCTATGATCTCAGCCGTGGACGAATTGTCTACCGCTACAAATGATGTCCCTGGAAGGAGAGAGCCATGAAGGTTCGCCCATCCGTGAAGAAAATGTGCGAAAAGTGCCGAATCATCAAGCGCCGCGGTGTGGTGCGGGTGATTTGTCCTGCTAACCCCCGCCACAAGCAGCGGCAGGGGTAGTTCCTTTTTGTGAAAACGGGTTCGCCAAGGCGAGCCAAGTCGGAAGCCGTTGCTGGTAACCGGCGTACGGAGACAATACCGTGGCACGAATTGCCGGAGTTGATATTCCAAACAACAAGCGTGTCGAGTACGGGCTGACCTATATCTATGGGATCGGCCTGACGACCGCGCAGAAGATTCTGCAAGATACCGGAGTTGATCCGGACCGTCGCTGTCGTGATCTGACCGATGACGATGTAACTCGCATTCGGCGCTACATCGAGGCGAATCTGCGTGTCGAGGGTGCGCTGCGTACGGAAGTCGCGATGAACATCAAGCGGCTGATGGACATTGGCTGCGTGCGGGGGCTACGGCATCGCCGTGGGCTGCCGGTGCGCGGGCAACGTACGCGCACCAACGCGAGAACCCGTAAGGGCCCGCGTCGTACCATCGCCGGTAAGAAGAAGGCCAGGAAGTAGAGCCCAACCAGCCGCGACCGAGCATCAGAGAACGATGGCGGTAAGGGCTTGAGGAGATCCAAATGGGCCGTAGAAGGTCACAGTCGAGAGCGAAAAAGAAGAACATCCAGGTCGAGGTGAATGGCATTGCGCACATCCTCGCGACTTTCAACAACACCTTGGTGACGATTGCCGACACCCAAGGACGCGTGGTTTCCTGGTCCACCGGTGGCAAAGCCGGCTACAAGGGGTCACGGAAGAGCACACCGTTTGCCGCGCAACTAGCTGGTGAAGAGGCTTCGCGAGAAGCTTTCGAGTTGGGCATGCGGAAGGTTGAAGTCTGGGTCAAGGGACCGGGGGCGGGTCGCGAAGCTGCGATTCGATCGATTGCCGCCGGTGGGCTGGATATCAGCCAGATCAAGGATGTGACACCGATTCCCCACAACGGATGCCGGCCACCCAAGAGGCGCCGGGTCTGACCGAAGCGACGTACGTCCCACCTGCCTGAGGAAAGGGTTCCCGGGGGGTGGCACGCGAGCGTGAAACGCTCGAGGAGTGAATAAGAATGGCTCGCTATACCGACGCGGTGTGTAAGCTCTGCCGCCGTGAAGAGATGAAGCTTTTCCTCAAGGGAGAGCGCTGCTTTACCGAAAAATGTGCATTTGAGAAGCGGCCCTATGCTCCGGGCGACAAGTCCAAGAAGGGGCGGCGGCGCCAGGTATCCGACTACGGGCTGCAGCTCCGCGAGAAGCAGAAGGTCAAGCGCATCTACGGCGTTCTGGAGCGGCAGTTTCGCAACTACTTCGCCAAGGCAGACCGGATGAGCGGCGTGACCGGCGAAAACCTGCTGTGCTTGCTCGAAATGCGGTTGGACAATGTGGTCTACCGCATGGGCATGGCACCTTCGCGCAAAGCCGCGCGCCAGATGGTGCGACACCGGC
>JALXCG010000651.1 GCA_026991065.1 Gemmatimonadota bacterium
GAGCGCGGGGTGATGCTCTTTCGGCATGCGCTGGAGCAACTGCCCGGGTTGCTCGAGAATCCGGCGGCGATGCCCGGCTACTGGGAGGCAGCGCTGGCGGCGACCGAGCGCTGGCTGGAGGGGTTGCGGGCTGGGGAACACCAAGTGCTGGCGGTAGATGATGACCTCGATCTGGTGCATCTGCTCTCGCGGGGGCCGTGCGATCGCCGCGCGCTGCGCACCCTGGCGCCGCAGTCGCGGAGCCTGGTGAGCGAGGTGCGGGGCGAGGGGTGGCGGCACCGGTTTACCTACGAGGTGGAGAGCTTCTTCGACATGGAGTCGCTGGAGCCGCCGGAGCGCCATCCGCTGGCGGAGATTGCCGCTGAGTTGTCGCGCGCGGATGCAGTAGAGTGGGGCTTCGACTCCGATCTTCAGGCCCCGCTGGTGGGCCTGTGGAGTGGCGGCAAGGCCGCAGCGGAGGCCACGCCGTCGCGGCTGGCGCCGACCGCGGTGTGGGAAGCGATCGTCGCTTTCCTGGAAAAGGCTGATGGCATCGACATCGACTGGTAACGAGCGCCGATCGTGGGCCGGCGGTGATGTGAGAAGAGGTTGTGGTTGATGAGTGAAGTGGTTCGTCTGGCGCACAGTCCGGACCCCGATGACGCGTTCATGTTCTTCGGTCTGGCGAAAGGGTTGGTGGATACCGAGGGACTGGAGTTCCGGGTTGAGGCGGCGGATGTTGAAGCGCTCAACGCGCGGGGCGATGCCGCTGATCTGGAAGTGACCGCAGCTTCAGTGGGCGCGATGCCGGCGCTGGCGGAGCACTACAAGATTCTCGACCCCGGGGCCTCCTTCGGCGTTGGCTACGGCCCGATCGTGGTGGCGCGCGAGGAGTTGCCTCTGGCCGCGTTGCGCACCGCGCGGGTGGCGATTCCCGGGTTCCGAACCTCCGCCTGGCTCGCCTATCGGCTGGCGGTGGGGGCGGAGCCGCCGGCTCAGCATGTGGAGTTTTCCGAGGTCCTGGATGCGGTGGCGGCGGGGCGCTTCGATGTCGGCGTGGTGATTCACGAGGGGCAGTTGACTTTCGCCGACCAGGGGTTGGTGCGGCTGCTCGATCTGGGCGAGTGGTGGCAGCGCGAGAGCGGGTTGCCGCTGCCGTTGGGCGTGAATGCGATTCGCCGCGGCCTGGACCCCGACCTGGAGCGACGCATCGCGCGCGTGGTTCGGCGGGCGATCCAATATGGGCTCGATCATCGGCCGGCGGCGCTGGAGTATGCGCGCGGTTTTGGCCGCGGCATCGGGCGGGAGCGGGCGGATCGGTTTGTAGCGATGTATGTGAATGATCTCACGCTTTCGCTGGGCGAGCGCGGGCGGCAGGCGATCCGCGAATTTCTTGGCCGCGGGCATGCGGCCGGCTGGGTGGCGGATCCGCGCGGAGTGGAGTTTGGCGGATGAGTTGGAATGCGCGGGGAACGGGCGGGGCGAGACGCGGGCGAAGAGCACGCTGGGCGGGGTTCTTGGTGGGCCTGGCGTCCGCGGCGGCGGTTGCGGCGGAACCGGCTGTCGGCCGTGCCGGCGCTGACTCGGCGCCGGTCTACCTGGCGTTGATCTGGCACCAGCACCAGCCGCTCTATCTCGACCCGGCCGCCGATCAGTTGCGCGCGCCATGGGTCCGCACCCACGCCACCAAGGACTACTTCGACATGGCGGCGACGATCGGCGCCCACCCGGGCATTCACGCCACGGTCAATCTCACCTCTTCGCTGCTCTCGCAGTTGCAGAACTATTATGTGGATAGACTCGGGCCCTTCGTTGAGGTCGATGCGGAGACCGGGCATGGCCGGATTGACGCGGTCGGGTTTCTGCGTCAATGGCGCGGTCACACCGATCCGTGGATCGATCTCGCGCTGCAGGCGGAGGCGGAGTGGGGCGCGGGCGCGCGCGCTCTGATCGTCGGTCCCGGTTGGTCCGCGAAGTCGATCTCGCCGGTGATCACCGGTCGCTGGCCGGATTTGACGCCGCTGCTGGAAGCGGCTCCCGAGTCCCTCGACGGGGCGGCGCTGCGATCGCTGCTGGCGCATTTCTACGCCGCGAACTTCGATCCCGACTTTCTCCGTGGGCCGGTCCCGCTGGCGGATGGCTCGGTGGTGGACCTGAGTGATCTGATTGCCGAACCGCGCCGGGATCGTTTTCGCTTTCGCCGCGCGCCGACCCTGGAGACCACGCGGCGCCTGGTGGCGGAAGCGGCCCGCGTCATGGCGGCCGTGGTTCCGGAACATCGGCGCTTGCGCTTCGATCCGGCGACCGGCCGCGGGCAGATCGAGATTGTCACCACGCCCTTCTATCATCCGATCCTGCCACTGCTGGTGGATTCCGATCTGGCGCGGCAGGCATTGCCGGGGGTCGAATTGCCGCGTCCCGCGTTTGCCTTTCCGCAGGATGCGGCCCTGCAGGTGGCTGAAGGCGCGGCCTTTTTTCGGCGCCTTTTCGGGGCGTCTCCGACCGGCTTCTGGCCGGGCGAAGGCTCGGTGGCGGAGGCGGTCGTCGAGCCGTTTGCGGCGTCGGGCGCGCAGTGGATCGCGACCGATGAGAGGGTGTTGCAGCGCTCGTTCAAGAGCAGCGTTCGGGCCACGACGCCGTTTCGGGTCGACGCCGGCGAGCAGCCGGGAACGGCTGCCGGGGAAGCCCAACTGGCGGTTTTTTTTCGTGAGCCGGACCTCTCCGACCGGATCGGTTTCACCTACCAGGCGGGCACCGCCGACGGCGAGGAGTCGGCGCGCGATTTTGTCGATGGAGTGCTGGCCGCAGCGGCGGATGCGCGGCGGGCAGGCGCCGTTGGGGCGCCGGAGGACCTTCTGATCACGGTGATCCTGGACGGTGAAAACGCCTGGGAGTGGTACACCAACGACAACGACGGCAAGAACTTCCTCCACGCTCTCTACGCCCGGCTGGAAGCCGCGGAGCGGGCGGGCGAGATCGTGACGGTGACCCCGACCGAGTATCTGCATGGCAATCCGGCCCGCGGCATCGCTGCTCATCCGGTCTCCAGCCTGCCCGAGATCGAGCCGCTGTGGGCCGGCTCCTGGATCGGCGCCAGTTTTGCCACCTGGATCGGTGAAGATGAAGAGAACCGCGCCTGGGAGGCGCTCGGCGAGGTGCGGCGCGCGCTGGCCGCTTCCGGGCTTCCGGCGCCGCGCCCGGGGCTTGATCCGCCGGCTGCCGGGAGCCGGGAGCGGGCGGCCTGGGAGGCGTGGCAGGCGATGCTGGCGGCCGAAGGCTCCGATTGGTTCTGGTGGTATGGCCGGGATCAGGAGAGCGGCGATGGTGACGCACCTTTCGACGCGACCTACCGCGCGTTGCTGCACGCGGTGGGGGAGTGGGCCAACCGTGCCGGCTTCTCGATGCCGATTGCGAATTACCCCTCTTTTCTGGCGGCGAGGGCGGCGGATGAAGAGGGCGGTGGGGCCGGGGGCGCAATGGCCCGGGCCCGGGTTCCGGTGCTTTTCACGGTCGATGCACGCGGGATCGATGTTCCCGACGCGATCTACATTGTGGGCGATGCCGCGGAGTTGGGCGCCTGGCGACCCAATTCAGTCAGGATGTATGACGATGGTTCGCATGGCGACGGCCAGGCGGGGGACGGGATCTGGAGCCTGCGGGTGGAGCTGCCGGCACGAACGCCGGTGGAGTTCAAATACACCAACTCGGGGCGCCGCGGTGCGTGGGGCACAGAGGAGTTTGCCCAGCTCAATCGACACTTGGCGGTGACCGACCAGGCGACAGAGACCGCCGCCGTTTGGGGAGTGCTCCCGTGAGTGTTCTGCGAAGTCTGCCGTTCTGGAGGCGCCTGCTTCTGCTGCTGGCCGTGATCGGCATCAGCGCATGTGGCAAAGATGCGTGGGACGGCTCATTGACTGTCTGGCACCAGATGACGCCGCAGGAGCGCGAAGTTCTGCGCCTGGCGGTGGCGGACTACACCGATTCCCATCCCGGACTGCGGGTGGATCTTCTTTACAAAGAGACCGAGGAACTGCGCAGCGCGTACCAGGCGGCGGCGATCGCCGGAGCGGGGCCGGAGCTGATTTTCGGTCCGGCGGATCAGGTGGGGCCTTTTGCCTCGATGGGGGTGATTCAACCGCTGGATGGCCTGATCGACTCCGCCACGGTGGCGAGCTTCGATCCCAAGGGGGTGGTGCGCTACGACAGCGGCGCGGGGGGCGG
>JALXCG010000652.1 GCA_026991065.1 Gemmatimonadota bacterium
GTTCATAGGCATGGCCACCCAACCGCACCCGCTGCTCCTGCCAGGTCGGGCCGGCTGTCGGCAGCGAAAGCTGAAACTCGAAAAGCCGCTCGGTCGCGCCGCCGGCGCCCTCCAGCTGCGCAACAAAGCGCACCTCAAGGGAGTCCAGGTCGAGCGCGGCGACCACAGCAGGATCCACGCCGCAGCCAAATTCGACCGAAGCCTCCGGCGGCAGGCGGAGCGGTTCGCACTCCAGCCCCGGGCGCAGAATCACGCGGTTGCGACCACCGATCCAGCGGCGCGCCAGCGCCTCGGCCCACGGCGCAAAGAGATAGAGATCGCGATCAACAAAAGGCCGACTCTCGCGCTTGACGAACGGCGGCGCGCTCGGCGGCAATTCGCTGAATCGAGCACAATCCCCAGGCGCATAACGCACCGGACGCATGGGGCAAAAAGGCGGAGTCCATTGCCACACAATCTCGGCACAGCGATCGATCTCGAAAACACGCCCGCTATGACTCGAAGTAATCAGCAGATTCCCATTGGGCAAAGGCTGTTGCACCCCGCCCTCGACCGTAAAGAAGTAGGGAACCCGGTGGCGACAGAGAACCGCTTTTTCTACCGGATCGATCTCCAGCACCGCGCTCTCGCGCTCGCAGTAGCGGTTTTCGCGGCCGTTGTTGAAGACCAGGATGTTGCCTGCCCCGGGCAGCCCGGGCGGAACCATCAGCGCCTCATGCTGCCGATCGAGTCCCCGGGAGTAGCGCCAAACCACCTCGCCACTCTCTCTGGCGATCACAAAAATCGTATTCAGATTGCGCGCACTGACCAGCAGATTGCCCGGAGTGAAGCGGGGATCTCCCCGGTCGAAATGGCGATTGGGCGGAATCTCCCGCAGCGAATTCAGATGCGACCAGTCCCCCACCACTTCCGCCCGGGCGTAAAAGTCATCGTCGAAGTGATCGGCGATCGACCAACGCCAAACCACCTGCCCGGCGGAATCCACGCGCAGAATCGAATCCAGCCCCCGGTCCGCGTCGCGGCTGAGCAAGAGGCAATCCCCATTGTCTGTAAGTTGCAGATCATGGTGGATGTAGTTCCGCACCCCCGCCTCCGGTGGTGCGTAGGACCAGAGCAAGCGCCCCTCCCAATCATAGCGCCGCACCGCTCCGTCGACCGAGAGGGCCATCAGATCACCATTGGGCAGCAAACGCGCGCGGCTTTTGCACCGCACTTCGGGCCAAAGATGGACCAACTCGCCGTTCATGTCGATCAGGGCGGGGATGCGGCGCATCACCAGTACCAGCGTGTAGCCGCTGAAATAGGCCCCCGGGTCGGAGATGGTGACCCAGCGATCGGGGTTTGGGTCCTCAATAAAGCTCTGCGCCCGGGTTTCGAACGCCTCTTCGCGCCGGCGCCGGCGCTGCCACTCGCGAATCCGCTCCCCCTCCCCGCGCCACAGCGCCACTGCCCCAAGAAGAAGAGCGGCAACCAGCAGCAGCTTCGCCAGAAACCCGCGGGTCACCCCCGCCGCCGACGACGACATCCGAACGCTCCACTCCTTCCCGCATCATCGCGGCCAGCCGCTGCGCTGCACGCCCCATGGCGGATCGTCAGTTGGATCTGACCACACGGAAGCCGATGTCAGCATAGCTGGTATTGGGGAAAAACGCTTGGCGGGACGCGCCGCGCAAGCTGGCGGCATCGCTGTTCCAGCCGCCGCCCCGGGAGACGCGCAGCCAACCTTCCGCCGGCCCGCTGGGATCGGTCACCGGATCCGAACCGAGATTGCATTGATACCAGTCATTTACCCATTCAGCGGCATTCCCGGCCAGATCGGAGATCGGCCCCGAGAAGCCGACCTGGTCCCCGGCGGGATAGGAAGCAACCGGCGCGCTCCAGCCAACGCAACTGTCGGCCGGCGCGAAATTGGCAAGTGCGCAGGTGGGAGCGCCATCTCCCCAGGGATAGATGCGCTCATCGCTGAATTGCGCCACATACTCCCACTCGGCATCGGTCGGCAAGCGGAAGCCGATGGCGGAATAGGGATTCCCGCTCGGGCCGCAGAGCCAGGTCGAGTGGTCATAGGCCGGCGCCAGGCCCTCGCTCAGACTCAGCCAGTCGCAGAAACTCGCCGCCCCATACCAGGTCACCTCTTTGACCGGGTGGTCGGCTGGATCGTAGCCGCCGGGGTAGGCATGGGCCAAAGCGGCGGGTGCCTCCCGCAGCAAGAAGAGCCCACTTCCCGGATCGAAGGCCAACTCACAATCCGCATCATCCAGGTCGACCAACTCCGCGTTGCTGCCGAGATTGTCGGTCACAGTCGTCGCGGTCGCGGTGACATACCCCTGATCATAGGCCCACTGGACCCAGGTCAGATACTCGCCATTGGTCACTTCCGCCTGATCAAATTCGATGGTGTGAGTCAAAGAGACGACCCGCTCATCCACCCCGCAGTGGGCCACGGCATCGCCCATGGTGAAGTCACCGGCGCTCACCAGCACCATCCCCTCATGCGGCTGGGGCAGAACATCCGCACACAGCTCCTCGCACGCCTCGCACTCGACCAGGCCGCAGAGCAGCGACTGGGCGATGGCGACATGACAGTCGGTGCAGACATCATGGGCCCAGCAATCCCAGCAGTTGATCATGAGGGTCATCGCCCAGGTGCACCAGTCCTGTCCCCACAGACACTCCTGGATCACGCACTGCGTGCAGGCCGGAGGCGCCTCCGGCGGCGGATCATCGTTGCTGAACGGCCCACTCCGCAACTCCTCCCGGCGCCCTTCGCGCGGGTAAAGCGTGACCCCCACCCCATTCGGCGCCGCGACCGAAAGGCGGGCGATGCGGCGGGCCTGTGAAGCGGCGGCAAACTCCAGGAGCAGAGGCGTACGTCGCGAAGAAAGCGGCAGAAGCAGATAACGCTGTAGCGTGTAGTCGGGACGCGCGGGGTAGAGATCCGGGAAAAGCGAGTGGCCGGCCGCGCCGTCGAGCGGAATCAGCGCCAGGCGCGCCGCCCCAGCGCGGACCACGGTGGCTGCCGCCGGCGAGCTGGTGAACCCCCGCTCCACCAGCGCAGCGGTCAGTCGCGCGGCACGCGGGCGCGCCAGAATCGTCTCCAACTGCGCCTCAATCGGTGCAAAGCGCGCGGCGTCGCGTTCCGCGGCATCCACGCTGAGGCGCGCCGTATCGAAACAGAGCCCATCCACGGCAGCGGCGGGCGGCAGGTGAAGGGCCCCAATGGCCACCAACGGCAGAATCCAGCCGGCTCGGGATCGCAAAAACCTCATCATCACTCCTGGCGCCCAAAGGGCAACTGCATCCTCGGCATCATCAACCAACCATGGGCAACGGGCTACCCACTTCACTGGCTCCGGGCGATGCGAAAACCAACATTGTAGTAGGCGCCGTCCGGTAACTCTCTGTAGCGCCCCGCGGAACGCACCCCGAGAGCGGCATCGCCCCAGCCACCACCGCGGCGGATCCGGGCATCTCCATGCGGAGGACCGTGTGGATCCGTGATCGGCGAGGTTCCCAGGTTGCATTCGTAGTAGTCGTTGACCCACTCCCACACATTGCCGGCCAGATCATAAATCGGGCGGCGATGGTTGGGCTGCGCGCCAGCTTCGCGGGACGCCACGGGAGCGGTCCACCGAACGCAGTAGTCCCCGTTGTAAAAGAAGTTGGCCAGGTCACAATCGGGTTCGGTGTCGCCCCAGGGATAGATGCGCTGATCCTGGTAACGGCTCACATACTCCCACTCGGCATCGGTCGGCAGCCGATAGCCCTCGGCTCGGTAGGGGTTCCCGCCGGGGCCGCAGGCCCAGGTTTCATGGTCGTACGCCTGCGGAATCCCGCTGGAGAGACTCAGCCAGTCGCAGTAAGCGGCGGCGCCGTACCAGGTCACCTCTTTCACCGGATGCCGGCTCGGGTCATAGCCTTCGGGATAGGCCCACTGGAGGGCGTATTCGGTCTGGCGCGAGGCAAAAATACCCAGAACGGGATCGAAGGTGATTTCGCAGTGCTCATCATCCAGGTCCACCAATTCGACGGTGCTGCCCACATTGTCGGTGACGCTGGCCACGGTGGCGGTCACATACCCCTGGTCGTAGGCCCATTGCAGCAAGGTCAGGTATTCATCCGTGGTGACCTCGATCTGACCGATGGAGAAATCATGGGTAAGTGTGACCTGGCGCTGATCGACGCCGCAACGCGC
>JALXCG010000653.1 GCA_026991065.1 Gemmatimonadota bacterium
CTTTGCCTCCTGGCCACCGTTGCCGGCATCGCCTCCGGCGCGGACCTGCGCTTCCCCATGAATGATGGTGTTCAAGCTTACGTCAGCTCCGGTTTCGATAACGCCCCGATCTCCGACCATGGCGGGCGCCTATCCTGGGACGCCTACGTCAAGCCGCATCAGCTCTACGGTCTCGATTTCCACCCCCTGGGAACCGACGTCGACATCGTCGCCCCGAGCGACGGCACCGTGGTCTGGAAAGGCAACGATGCCCTGATCTACCACGTCGAGGAGGATGGACGCACCATGGTAGTTGTGCTGGCGCACTTCGCGAAGACCGAGCCCACCTGTGCCGCGCTGGGTCGCGGCAGCGTCATCGTCAAAGGGCAGAAACTCGGCGAGCGCCGCCTCTATGACAACGGCACCCGCTACCCATGGATCCACTTCAGCCTGGAATACTGGATCGACAACAACAATCGGATCCCGATCCCCTTCATGGACGGCTACCGCGTCTACGTCCGCCGCACCGACCCCAGCCCCCTCACTTTCGGCGACTTCCGCATCGACGGCCGCGCCTGGGAGCCCCACTTCGACAACAGCGGCCAGCGCGCGGAGTACAACTTCCACGTCAACAGCACCACCTTTACCCAGGGGGGCAGCAACCAACCCGATGCCGTTTCCCCGGAGAGCGCAGTGCAGACCGGGCGCTGGATTGTGCGCATCTACGGGCTCCAGCGCAACAGGCTCGGTTTTCATCGCTACGGCGCGCCCTCCTACTACCGGGTCGAACTGCCCGACCAGAACGCCATGATCGACCGCGATGGCGGCGACATCAACGGCGACGGCCAGGTGACCCCGGAGGAGTGGGAATACGCCGAGGACTGGCCGCCAGCCACCCTGGTGATGAAGGACGGCAGTGACGACATCACCCGCTTTCGCGCCATCTTCGAGGGCAAGTTCAATTTTCCCACCACCGGCAACTACCCCTTCCGGGTGGAATACAGCAATCAGATCCTCACCTACATCGACGGCCGCCTGATCACCGCCCTGACCGACGCCGATCCCGACGGTCCGCCGCCGAATGTCAACTACAGCAACGACCAACAGGTGCGCACCCTGGACGTCACCCTGCCGGTCGCCGCCGGCAACCACAGCTTCACCCTGGTCTACAGCATGGTCAAGCCACCCAGCGGCGTCCAGCCCCGGGCGCGCTACCTCTTCGACTGGAGCAACCCGCTGGAAGGCGATTGCGGCCAGGAGGAGTTCGAGGCCCACTACCACCGCGATCCGTACCAAACCGACCCCTATCACGAGGTCGCCTGCGAAACCGCGATCAACCACAACTGGGGCGCCGGCAACCCCTTCACCCTGCCCCCAAGACCCAGCGACCGTTTCTCCGCCTCCTGGAACGGCAGTTTCGAGTTCGCCGGCGGCGACTACATTTTCAACGCCGGCGTGGCGGAGTATGACTATTTTCGCGTGCGGGTTGACGGCGACACTCTGCTCGAGAACGTCATTCCCAACATTGTCCCGCTTACGCGCTCCGCCCGCGCCACCCTGACGCCGGGGCTGCATTCCATTCAGGTGGATTATGTCGAGCTATGGGGCGACGCCTCGATTGCGGTCGATTGGCTGCCGGCGTCCGCCACCCTCGGCTGCGCCACCGGCCTGCTCCTGGAGTGGGGCTGGAACCCGGTTCAATACCCCTTCAATCTCTACATCTGGCGCCAGGAGCAGATGGACTGGGAGTACTTCACCACCCTCAACCCCGAGTTGGACGGTTCCTTCTGCACTCTGCTCGAACCCTACGCCGACTACTGGATGCACTACACCATTCCCGGCGGCGACTACCCGCGCGACTGCGACGGCTACTTCTCGACCGGCCCGGTCGGCGGCGCCTCCTGCGACCCGCCGGAGCAGTGCGAAGATCTGGGCGAACTGGATTTCTACTGCGATTCCTGAGTCGTTTCGCCCGACCTGAGCATCCCCGGAGAGGCGCCCGCCCGGAGCGCCGCCCCGGCATCCCAGCAGCGGCGCTCGCCGGATGGCACCGGTCAGGGCCGGAGAATCGGGCGCAGTGGGAACTCCTCGACCTGCGGGGCGGTGCGTGAGATCACCGCAACCCGCGCCGGCGCACTGTAGTTGCCGAGCGCGTCATAGGAAAACGCCGCATAGTAGAGATTCCCCAGTGGCCCCCCGGCCGGGGCGGTGCAGCCGCTGCCCGCGCCGTCATACACCGGCGTCCCGTCCAGCGGCGTGCGCGGTGCGTGGTGCGGGTCGGCAACGATCAACACACCGGCGAAATCTTCGTCCAGCGGGTTGCGCCAACTCAGGTCGATGCGTGGTCCGCTGCGCGTGGCCGCCAGATCGGAGACCGGCGCGGGAGCGATATCGAGAATCGGATAATCCTTGTCGACCGGAACCGGAGTTGAGCTGATGAGCCCGTCGACTCCGTCCGCCCGATCCCGGACCTCGACAAAATACATGGTGGTCGCAGTGTCGACCCGCGCCCGATAGACCCCATCTTCCAGGACCATGGGATTCTCCGTGACCAGGTGCCAGGCGCCGGGCATGCGATCCGGTTCGCTGGTGGTGTAGAGAGAAACCCCGGTCACCGCCGGAATGCCCGAGACACTCGCCTCGACCACAATCTCATCACCGTCGCGGTGGTGTTTCACCGAATCGATGCGCGAGAGCGGCCGGCCGAGGAAGCAATGCGCCAGCCACATCCGCCACATCAGCGAATGCTGCGGACTCTGCGTGGTGTGCAGAAGGTTGGGGATGGTGCCCATGCGATGCGGCAGATCGAACTCATACTCCGTGCAGTGGGTGTTGAACTTGACCCCATCGCGAGTGCCCTGGGTGATCAGCGCCTGCAGCGCCGGATCGGCCTGATACTGGATCCAGATCGGCTCGGTGTAGTACTTCATCATGGTGCCCAGGTAGTTGGGCGACGCTTCGGGATTAAACTCGGTTTCGCCCAGCATCACTCCGAGCAGCCGGTAGGCATCGGAATAGAGCCCCGCCGCGCCCGCCGACATGAACCCCGCGACCCGGGCGGAATCAACCGCCGCCGCCGCCAGGCAGGTGTGACCAAACTTGGAGTGGCCGGTGAAGACCCCGCGAAACTCCTGAAAAGAGACCGGCCAATCGGTGAACTCGTCGATCACCGTGATCAGCGCGTCCATCGCCCGCAGATAGTGGGCCGCACTGTAGACATAGAAGATGTACTCCGGCGCCCGCTCCTCGCCGGCCTTCTCATTGTGGCGCGACATCACTTCGCCGCCGTGGCCGAAGTCCCAGTCGAGATCGATCACCAGGGTGGGCAGGTCGAGTTCGGCGCAGGCGCGCATGCCGAGAGCGGAGTCGCCCCAGGCACGGGCGTAGCCCCCCTCACCGATGCCGCCGACATTGTCCACGGCGGGTGCGCCGAGCGGAAGATAGGCGTGATTCAACTCCGCCACCCAGTCTTCGTCCCAGCCCTCCACCGCGGGAACCTGGCTGGTAAAACCGAAGCTGACGCGGCGAATCTCTTTGCCCCCGCCGTAGGGCACCCAGATGGTGTCGATCACGGCGTGGCGCAGTTCCACCGGCGTGCCGAACTCACAAGAACCGACCAGCGGGCGGGAAGCGACCAGGTCGGCCATGCTGCGCGGCTCCCAACCGGACTCCAGCAGCATGACATTGATCCGCTTGGCGACCGTCCATGTGCCGTCATCCGCCTCGATCGTGATGTCGTTCTTGCCGGGTTGCTGGCGGCGGATCTCGTAGTCGTCCGACCAATAGGGCGCGGTCCCGGTGAGCAGGCCGCTGGCCGGATCGAAGTCAAGCCAGTCGGGCAGGCTATCGGCGACCGACAGGGTCAACGGGTCGCCGTCGGGGTCCTCGGCGGCGATGGTCACACTGAGTGTCTCTCCCTCGCGCACCGGGATCACGCTGTTGATGGCGTACTCCGCGCCGACATCGAGAAAGACCGGGGGAGCAGCGCCGGCGGCGGTGGCGACAAGAGCGAGCGAAGTGGAAACAGCAAGCGGAACAAGCGACAAGGACCGCGGACAACCATTCATCTGGAGCCTCCTCCTGTGGCAATGGTGGCATGGATGGCGATGGAGCCCGGCGTGAACGCGGGAGATGGCGCCGCCGGCGCCATCTCCCGCGTTCACGCCGGGCTCCCTCGCCATCCATGCCACCATTGCCACACGAGGAGG
>JALXCG010000654.1 GCA_026991065.1 Gemmatimonadota bacterium
CATGAAACGCAGATGTGTCTTTGGTTTGGGATTGGCAATCGCGATGAGCGCGAACTGGGCGCTGGCAGCAAACATTGTCGACAACGGTGATTTTTCACAGGAACTCCAGCACTGGACCACCTCCCAGTCCGGTATGGGAATCCATACCATCGAGGTGCTGGAGGAGTTCGAAGGTTATTCGGGTGTGCTTCACTTGAGCCGTACCGATTCTCACTCGACCGGGGGACGGCAGCAAGTCTCTCAGGTATTCAGCACTCCGCCCGAAGAGTGCATCGCCGGCACGGCGAAGCTCACGGCCCGGTACATGGTCAAGAGTCACAGCCTGCACGACAGCGGCTGGTGGGCGAGGAAGTTCGGGGACATTGGCGAATACCCGCTCCATTTCAAGATCTATAGCGGCGGCACATGTGTTTGGAATCTTGGGATTCTCGGCTACGACAACACTGAGGCCCTCACCAACTACCACAAGGTACCGCTGGGCAAATGGGTAGAGGAGACCATCATCGTGCCGCTGAACTACTATTCATTGACGCGGGCGGAGATCTGCACGGCCGGCTGGGACCGGGATGTCTACGTCGACTACGTCAAGATCGAACCCATGGACTAGAAGCCTGCCGGGCATCGGCTTTCGAGCCCCCTGACCGGGTCTGCGTCGAGATCGAGGCGGTGGGGCCACGGGGCGGGTCCGGAGTGATTCCGCCACTTTGAGCCGATCCCAGTTCCGCCGGCGAAAACCCGTTTCGGCCAGGACCCGGCCGTCCGCCAAGAAACTTGCCCCGAGGCAGAGCGCGCAGGCTGCCCGGGGCGCGTTACTGGTGCACCTCAAAAACGCTCTTCCAATTGTCGCTAAAACGCCGCGAAACCGGTCAGGCCGCGGCCCAGGATCAACGAGTGGATCTCGTGGGTTCCCTCGTAGGTGATCACCGACTCCAGGTTGAGCATGTGGCGGATCGGGGTGTATTCGGTGGTGATGCCATTGGCGCCCAGAAGCTGGCGGGCGGTGCGGGCCACCTCGAGCGCGCCGGCCACATTGTGTCGCTTGAGCATGCTCACGTGGAAAGGTGTCGCCTGCCCCTGCTCCTTCAGACGGCCCACATGCAGGGCCAGCAGGCGGGCGTTGACGACAAAGGTGGCCATCGCCGCCAGCTTGTCCTGCACCAGTTGCTTGCTGGCGATCGGGGCGCCGAACTGGGGCCGCTCGCGGGTGTATTGCAGGGCCGATTCGAAACAGGCGCGGGCCGCCCCCACCGCCCCCCAGGCGATGCCGTAGCGGGCCTGGTTGAGACAGCCGAGCGGCGCGCCCAGGCCGTGGGCCTCCGGCAGAATTGCGTCTTCCGGAATGAGACAGTCGTCGAGCACAATCTCGCCGGTGTCGGAGCTGCGCAGGCTCATCTTGCCTTCGATCAAGGGAGTCTGCATGCCCGGGGTGCCGCGCTCCACCAGGAAACCGCGGATGTCGCTCGACTTGCGCCCGCCGACTTTGGCCCAGACAATCGCGATGTCGGCGATCGGGCTGGAGGTGATCCACATCTTGGCGCCGTTGAGCAGCCAGCCGCCATCCACTTTTTCGGCGCGGGTGACCAGGCTGCCGGGGTCGGAACCCCAGTCCGGCTCGGTCAGGCCGAAGCAACCGATCACCTCGCCGCGGGTCATCCGCGGCAACCATTTCTGCTTCTGCTCCTCGGAGCCGTAGCGATAGATGCCGTACATCGCCAGCGAACTCTGCACCGAGACGAAGCTGCGCAGCCCACTGTCGCCATACTCCAGCGCCTCCATCGCCAGGCCGTAGCTGACCGCGCCGAGGCCGGGGCACTCATATCCCTTGAGTGACGTGCCGAATACGCCCAGCTCCGCCAGTTCGCGGACAAACTCCTGGGGAAACGGCTCGCCGGCCAGAAAACGCTCCCCCACACCGGGCAGAAAACGTCGCTTCACCCAGTCAAAAACTGTCTCGTGAACCATCTGCTCCTCCTCGGAGAGATGAATCGAGCCGGCAAGAAGAAGGTCGATGTTGGTGGCGGGGTTGGGGAGAGATTCCATGATGAGGTTGACTCGGCTTTCAACGGAAGAGAGAAGGCAATGGAGAGGGCGGAAGTGGAATGGCGCCGGGCGGGCGGTGTTGCTATTGGTCTTTCCAGACCGGCTTGCGCCGCTTGAGAAAAGCGGTGATCCCCTCGACCGCGTCCGAGGTCGCCATCAGTTGCTCAAGGTAGATCGATTCGTTGCTGTCCAGCCCGCCGCCGCAGATCTCACACTCCAGGTCGGCGCGCGCCACCCGCGAAGCGATGCGCAGGGCGGCCCCGCTGTGCGGCAGGATGTGACGCTCCAGGTAGGCGATCGCGGTCGCCTCGGGGTCTTCGTGGATGCCGTGAACCAGGCCCCACTCGACCGCGGTGTCGGCGGAGATGGAGCGTCCGGTGAGGAGCAGATCATCCGCCCGCGCGCCACCGATCTGACGCCGCAACACAATGCTGGCGACCGGCGCGAAAACCGCGAGCTGGATCTCCGGCTGGGCGAATTGGGCGTCGGGCGCGGCAAAAACCCAGTGGCAAAGAGTGGCGATCTCCATGCCGCCGCCCAGGCATTGACCGCGCACCGCCGCCGCCATCGGCACATGGAGGTGCACCATCGCCTTGCTCAGCCCGTGAAAGATGCCGAGCATCTCCCGCACCTGGTCGGGCGCGTGCTCGGCGACGCTGGCGCCGAAGGAGAAGTGCTTCCCTTCCGCGGCCAGCAGGATGGCGCGAATTTCGGGAGTCTCCGCCACCTGATCGAGCACCTGGTGCAGTTCGCGCATCAACTCGCCGTCGCAGATGTTGCCCTTGCCGTTGGCCAGCCGAATGGTCAACAGGCGGTTCTCGTGGGAGAGCCCCAAACGCAGCTTCGAGCAGTCGGGAAACCCGTTGTTTTGGGTACTCATACCTCATCCTTTCGCGGTGGCATCAGCGACTCGACCAGCTCCTCCGACCAGTATTCGCCGCGCGCGATCGCCCGCCGCAGTTCGGCGAAGTCCACCTCCCGGTGCCCGCGCGCTCCCTCGTTGAAGGCGCGGAACCCGAGATTCGCTTCGCCCAGCATGTTTACTCCCAGCCAGGACCGGTTGCCTTCGCGGTTGCGGTCCCAGTGGGCCAGTTTGTGCCGCCGGGTCGACTCCAGGGTGCGGGTCAGGCATCCCGGCATGGTCATCAGCAGCTTGGTGCAGAGACGATCCACCGCCTCATCCAGCGGCGTCAGGTCGATCTGTCCCGATTTCAACAGAGCCTTGCCCGCCGCCAGTTCGTCGCCGGTGAGCATTCGGCCGTGAATCACCTGGCCGGCGCCGTCGTGCCACCTCTTGGTTTCCACCAGCGGATTGGGAATGAACTTGCCATCCACCTTCAGCACCGGCACCGCCTCGCTGATCAGGCCGTAGCGCAGCGCCTCGTAGGCGGTCCACATCTCGCAGAGGGTGCAGGACTGCATGGCGCGCTCGAAGCCGACGAAGAGCGGCAGAAAATCGGTGGAGCCGCCATCCGGCGCGGAGCCGTGCTTCGGTCCCGCCTGCCCGAATACCGCCAGGTCCGACGCCAGGGTGAAGTCGCAGGCCATGCCGATCTCCTGGCCGCCGGCGATGCGCATGCCATTGACGCGGCAGATCACCGGCTTGTCGCAGTGCAGAATCGACGACACCATGTCGTTGAAGAGCCGCATGTACTGCCGATACTCCTCCGGCCGCCGGGCATAGTACTCCGCGTACTCCTTGGTATTGCCGCCGGTGCAGAAGGCCCGGTCGCCGGCGCCGGTGAAGACCACCGCGACCACGTTGCGGGTGTTGGCGGCGTGACGCATGCCCAGAATGACCCCCTTGACCATCGCGGTGGTGTAGGAGTTGAGCTGACGCGGATTGTCCAGGGTGATCCAGCAGTTCACCAGCCCTTCCGCCTCGGAGCCATCCGGCATCAGCGCGGGACGGTAGTCGATTCGCACGCCTTCGCTGGGGGAGAAGGGAACCAGGTCGTGATCATTCAGTTGTGCCATCTTGCGTCTCTCTTCCGGCGGCGGGCGCCGCGATCCTGCCGGCCCGCGCATGTTGTTGGGTTCTGCGCGCGGCCCGCGTCAGGGGTGGCAAGCCGCGCGTCATTCGGAATCAGCCGCTGCGTCATGGTTGTGGGGGCAGCAACACCACGCGACGCCCCTCGGCCCGG
>JALXCG010000655.1 GCA_026991065.1 Gemmatimonadota bacterium
CGCTCCCGGTCTACTCCACGCTGGTCGGCCTGGAAGACGGCGCAATGCCGGCGGTAGAGATTGTGGAGACAGAGTTTACGACGCTACACGACCTCCGCCTGGCGCCCGTGTTGGCGCCGGTCTTCGAGGGTCGGCAAGCGCCCTTCTGGGTCGATCCCACGCGCTATGCGACCGACGCCGAATATCCGGGTCAGATCGCGGTGGCCGACCCTCCCGAGGTGATGCGCGACCTGGTGGTCGCCCCGCTGCACATCACCCCGGTGCAATACAATCCGGTCACCCGCGAAGCGCGGGTCTGCACCCGGTTGCGGCTGCGGTTGCGCACCGATCCCGCCGCGGCCGGCGCGGCACTGACGCCGACGCCTCACCACATCTCCCCGCAGTTGCAGAATTACTATCGCAGCACCGTTTGCAACTACGAAGAGATGCAGATCCCGCAACTGCCGCTCGACCAGGCCGCGATCAAGTATCTGATCATCTCGCTGCCGCAGTATTACGACGAGTTGGCGCCACTGGCCAACTGGCGACTGCAGACCGGCTATCCGCTGCGCCTGGTGTCGGTCAATGAGATCGGCGCCAACGCGACCGCGATCAAGAACTACATCTCCGACCTCTACTACTCCGACGGCCTGGAATATGTGTTGCTGGTGGGCGACATCGACGAGATCCCCGCCGCCTACTGGACCGACACCTACTCCGATGCCTGGTACTCCTGCGTCGACCCCGGCGGCAACAACGACATGCTGGCCGACCTGGCGATCGGTCGCCTCACCTTCGACAGCCCGGCGGAACTCAGCCATCAGATCGACAAGATCATGAGCTACCTGACGCTGCCGGCAGTGGGCAACAACTGGGCCGAGCACAATCTGCTGGCCGCCCACAAAGAGGATTATCCAGGCAAATACACCGCCTGCTCCGAAGAGATCCGCACCTATCCCTATTCGATCCAGACCCCGCTCTTCGACACCGCCTACGGCGGCGCCGGCGCCGGCAACAGTGACGTGATCGCCGCGGTCAACGCCGGACGCGGGATCGTCAACTATCGCGGCCACGGCAGCGAGACCAGTTGGGCCAGTTGGGGATCGGAGGGATCGCTGACCAAGACCCAGATCGCGCAGATGGAGAACCCCGACATGCTCTTCGTCTGCTTCAGCATCTGCTGCAGCAACATGCATCTGAATTATAGTAGCGACTGTCTCTCCGAATCCTTCATGAAAGATGACAATGCGGCGATCGCGGTGCTCTCGGCCTGGGAGCCCTCCTATACCGAGGCCAACCACACCTTCGATAAGCGGCTCTTCCGCGCGGTCTACGACGAAGGAATCAACACCATCGGCTATGTGGAGAACTGGGCCAATGTCGGCGTGCATGAGCAGCACGGGTCGACCGGCGACACCAACATCCGCATGTATCTCTGGCTCGGCGACCCGGCCACCGATGTCTGGACCCTGCAACCCACTCCGCTGACCGTGGATGCGCCGAGCGCGGTAACCTTGGCGCCGCAGGAGGTGGTGGTCGACGTGCAGCTCAGCGGCGAGGCCCTGCCGGGAGCGCGGGTGGCGCTGCTCAAGGATGACGAATTCCTCGCCTACGGTTTCACCGACGCCGCCGGCACCGCCACCATTCCCATCGATCCGGCCACTCCGGGCGAGATGACCCTCACCGTGACCGGCCACAACGGCCTCCCCTATGAGGAAACGATCGAGATCTTCACCCCCGACGGTCCCTGGATCGTGCTCGACGATTTCCAGATCGACGACACCGCGGGCGGCAACGGCGACGGCCGCGCCGACTACGGCGAAACGCTGGTGATCAACACCGCGGTGAAAAACCTGGGCCTGCAGGCGGCCGTGAATGTGACCGGGCTGCTGGAGAGCGACGACAGCGAGGTGACCATCACCGCGGCCGATGAGAACTACGGCGCCCTGGCGCCGGAAGAGGTGGTGTGGGGAGCCAACGGCTACGGGCTCGATGTGAGCCCGGCCTGCAGCGACGGTCACACCGCGCACTTCGACCTCACCTTCCGCGACGCGGCCGATTCGCTCTGGAACGGCCGGCTTGCCATCACCCTGCACGCGCCCGATCTGGCGGCAGGCTCTCTGCGCATCGACGACAGCACCGGCGGCGACGGCAACGGCCAACTCGATCCGGGCGAAAGCGCCGGCCTCTTCCTCACCGCGCTGAACTCCGGCTCCGGCGCGGCCGACCAGATTCAGGGCGAGATCTCCAGCGCCGACCCCTATCTCACCATTCAGACCGCCACGGCGGCCTACCCCGACCTGGCCGGCGAAAGCAGCGGTGAGAATCTGACCCCCTACCAGATCCAGGTGGACAGCGCCTGCCCGGATGGGCACGTGATTCCCATTGCGGTGGCGTTCAGCACCGCCCGCGGCTACACCGCGAGCGACACGATTTTCATTCAGGTGGGCGGCTTCCGCGACGACATGGAGAACGGCCGCGGCGACTGGGTCCATTTCGCGGCCACCGGCGGTTACAACGATGAGTGGCACCTCTCCACCCAGCGCAACCACACTCCGGGCGGCGCCTCGAGCTGGAAATGCGGCGCGCGCGACGGCGGCGACTACAGCGACAGCGACGATTCGGCGCTGGTAACCCCGCCGCTCTACCTGGCCGACGGCAGCAAACTCTACTTCTGGCACTGGATCGATGCCGAACTCAACAGCGGAGTCTACGCCTGGGACGGCGGCGTCGTGGAGATCACCACCGATCACGGCTCCACCTGGCAGCAGATCACGCCGGCGAACGGCTATCCCTACAAGATCTCCTCCAACCCGGCGAGCCCCTTCCCGGCCGACACCCCCTGCTACTCCGGCAGCGTCGGTTGGCAAGAGGAGCAGTTCGACCTCGCGGCGTTCAGCGGCGAAATCTACATCCGCTTCCGTTTCGGTACCGACGGCAGCATCACCGAAGAGGGCTGGTATATCGACGACGTGCGGGTGGTGGCCAGCGGGCCCGAAGTCACGCTGCGGCTGCTGAACATGCCGGCCAGCGCCCACCCCGGCGAGAGCGTGCAGTGGCAGGTCGAGATCGGCAACAGCGGCGGCGCAAAAACAGTCGACTACTGGCTCTCGGCGGAGCCGGCGGGCGGCGGCGCGGCGCATGACATTGTGCTGGGCGAAGATCTTCTCCTGCCCGCCGACTACTCCGGCACCCAGACCCTCTCGCTCATCGTTCCGGGCAACACCCCGCCCGGCGACTACACGGTCTGGAACCGCATCGGCGACCATCCCGGCAACCCCCTGGCCGAGGACTCGGGAGAGATCGAAATCCTTCCCTAATAGCGGCCCCGTTGCGGACCAGGAGTGCTAGAATCCCGCCGCGCGGATCACCACCGAACCGCGCGGCGGGCGCGCGCATGGCAGCGAACATGCCGGCGCGTACTACGCCGAACCACGCCGCGCCCCACCCATCCAGCACAGCAAAAAAGGAGCCAACCATGCCCAAAATCAATCGCTACGTCGACATCGACACCGTCGAAAAAGAGGCCAAGAAAGACTACATCGATCGCCACAGCCCCTTCCTCCACTGCGCCGATCAGGCCGAAGCCGGCGTCCCCTTCGCAGTCACCGTCAAGGTGGGCGATCAATACACCCACCCCGACGATCTCGATCACTACATCCGCTCGGTCTCTCTCTATAACGGCACCACGCTGCTCGGCGAAGCCAACTTCCCCGCCGGCCTGCTCGGCGGCCAGGGCGCCAAGGGCAACCTGGAGGTCACCTTCAAGGTGGTGCCGACCGGCAAGAAGCTCAATCTCACCGCCATGGCCTACTGCACCAAGCATGGTCTGTGGGAGAGCGATCCGAAGGTGGTCACGGTCCGCTAAATGGATCTCGGTCTCGGCAACCGGGTCGCCCTCCTCACCGCTGCCTCGCGCGGGTTCGGTCTCGCCACCGCCCTGCAACTGGCGGCGGAGGGGGCACGGGTGGCGCTCTGTGCCCGCGGCGCGGCCGATCTTGAGCGCGCCCGCCGGGCGGTCAGCGCCGCCGGCTGCCCCCAGGTCATCGCCGCCCCGGTTGACCTCACCGACGGCCCGGCCGTGGAGCAGTTCGTCGCCCGCGTCGAGCGTGACCTGGGCCCGATCGACCTCGCCCTGATCAACGCCGGCGGCCCCCCCGCCGGCAACCTCGCCGACCTCGATCTCGACGCCTGGGAAGCCGCCT
>JALXCG010000656.1 GCA_026991065.1 Gemmatimonadota bacterium
TCCTCGATCGCCGTTTTCCCCAGGCCCGGTATCTTCTACCGCCGGAGTTTCTCTCCCCCCGCGATACCGCCGTTGGGGCCGGCGCAGCGCCCACTGGGGTTCAGGCGCCGCGCAAGTAGGAAGGCGATCTCCAGGCTCTGCGAATAGTTCAGCCGGGGATCGCAGTAGGTCGCGTAGTTCTCGCCCAGGTCCTCTTCGGTAAGCCCGGAAGCACCGCCGAGACACTCGGTTACACGCTCACCGGTCAGTTCCAGGTGGACCCCGCCGAGAATCGTCCCCTGCTCTTCATGCACCTGCAGCACACTTTCCAATTCATGCAGGATCGCGTCGAATGACCGGGTCTTGCGCCCCGATCGCGTGCGAACCACATTGCCGTGCATCGGATCACAACACCACACCACCGGGATCTCCGCCTGGCTCACGGCTTCCACAATCGGCGGCAGCGCGACATCCACCCGGTCCGCTCCCATCCGGGTAATGAGCACCAATCGTCCGGCGTCCCGCTCCGGATTCAGACGCACGGCGATCTCCACGGCCTCTTCCGGCCGGCACGTGGGACCAATCTTGACACCAACCGGATTGCGAATGCCGCGGAAGTACTCGACGTGCGCCCCGTTGACTTCCCGCGTCCGTTCGCCGATCCACAACATGTGCGCGCCGAGATTGTAGTAGCCGCTGCGCCGCGGAACGGTGCGCGTTTGAGCTTCTTCATAAGGCAGCAGCAGCCCCTCGTGAGAGGTGTAGAAAGCGATCCGCTGCAGGGGCTCGCCAGTTGCTTCTCCGAGGCTCTCCACAAACTCCACCGAGTCGCTAATTGCTTGCACAACGGCCTGATACTCGGCCGCGATCGGCGACCCTCGAAAATCGCGCATGTCCCAATACTCAGGGTGATGTAGATCAGCAAATCCACCATCAATCAGGGCGCGAATGAAATTCAAGGTCAGGGCGCTGTGCTGATAGGCAGAGAGCAGGCGCGCTGGATCTGGAGCGCGGCCCCGCGCGCTCGGCGCGAATGAATTGACCAGATCGCCGCGGTAAGTGGCGATCTCCTCATCTCCTACACGCTCGACCGCGTTCGAGCGAGGCTTGGCGTATTGCCCGGCCATGCGCCCCACACGAACCACCGGCCGATTGGTACCGTAGACCAACACCAGACTCATCTGCAGCAGAATCTTGAGCTTGCTGGCGATACGATCGGGCGTGCAGTCGTTCAGCGTTTCGGCACAGTCCCCGCCTTGCAGAAGAAAACGCCGTCCTGCGCCCGCTTCACGCAACTCGCCACGCAGGCGCTCGACTTCTCCTGCGCTCACCAGCGGCGGGTAGGAACGGATGCGTTCGATCGCCGCTTCCAGCGCCCGGGGATCCGCATACTCTGCCTGCTGAGCCGCTCGCCGGCGGCGCCAGGAATCGATCTTCCAGTCATTCATATGGGCAAGAACCGCCAGACCCTAGGCGGCGCGCCACCTGGGAGAGAATGAATCAGGGAACAACAACGACTTCAATCACATTGGAGACGAAATCATACGGATCGACCGTGGTGAAAGCAAAGTCGATAACGGTGCCAACAGGCATAAGCCCCGCGGGCAGCGGCCCGGTGGAGAGAATGGTCGTGCCTTTCCCCGTGGAATCCAGAGTCTGATAGAAGCTGTCAAAGGGGGGTGCCCCCAGATTGGCGATGATGTAGTCGGTCAACCAATCCTGGTTGAGCGGCAGCGTCTCCAGCCCCCCGGGTAGCGGCGTTCCGGGAGAAGTGCCGGAGGTTGAGGCAAGCAGAACCGCATCCTGCCCGCCATGCGCGACGCCGGCATCGATGCTGAAGGTGATCGACCCCCCATTGGCCTGCGAGAGTTCAAAACGGTCTGCAACCAGAGCACCATTCCACAAGCTATAGACCCACCCCGGCTGGTCGATGAAGGGGTTTCGGTTGTGCTGCATGTCGGCATAGATCTGATCGTTTCGCGCGCGCTCCTTGTCGTCCACGGGATCCTGCTCATGCCACTCGATCAGGGTGGAAAGCTTGCCCATGTAGCGCGATCCCGACGCAATCAGCCACGTATCGTCCGTCAGTTCCAGGTCCAGTTCGCCGGCGCGATCACCAGAGTAGCGAACGTCCATATAAAACATCGCGCGGGCGAGATCCCCGCGATCCTCCATGCGCACCTGGAACGAATCGGTGTCATAACGGCAGTCGGGAGCCTCGGCTGGAATCGAACTTCCGCCATTGTCGAAGTACTTGTTGCCGCGGATGCTGTTTACTGTGGCGTCGCAGGAGAACATGTGATGAAGATCGGAGTAGGCGGGCCCGCTCTCCGTTCCGTAGCTCTTCGGCCAGGAATGCTCTCGATTCCAATCCGGCCAGCTGCTCTTGGCAACCGACCATCCCGAGTAGATCAGAATCACGTTGTTCGAATTACCTGGATCCTGGTCGAGATCCTCCAGGGCATCGTGCGTGTCGTAACTGCCGCCGGTATGGGGAATCACCGTGTGATCGTTGATGATCTCGTGCAGCGCGGTGCGAAGTTCGGCACCCGTCTTCCCATCGGCGCTGTCATAGTAGTGGATCGGCGGCGCAGCCAAAGCCGGTGAGGCAACGCCCAGGATCAACGCATAGGAAAGACTGCGAGCAAAGGGAATGGGAGATTGTGTCATGGCATTCTCGGGAAGGGGTATGGGCAGCGCGCCTGCATGGGGATCGACGCGCAATCTGGATATAGCTCAGAGCCTAACACCGCCGGCGGACCGGCGCACCCATCACTCGCCAGCATCCTCTACCAAATTCTTGCAACCTCGTCCCAGTGCATCGGTTGCGTCTCTCCTTGGCCGCCAGCAGGGTACCAAGATGCTGGGGACTAACAAGTGAGGCGTGTCTCAACACACCACAGGCAGTCAGTCCCGCAGCCAACGACGCAGATGGAGCCTTGATGGTGGCCGAAGACTCAGCCGTTCTCTTGCGGCTGCGCACCGATGACGCCCGTTTCCACATCCGTCGCAAACTTGATCAGGAGGGTCATCACCAGCAGACCGAAGCACCAGATCCCCACACACACCAGAACCTCGATCAGCGAGGGGAGATACTCAAAGATCTCACCGAGGGGAGTGGGAATAAAGCCCGGAATGATCAGCCCCATCCCTTTCTCGATCCAGATCGCCACGATCAACATGACCAGTGGCGTATTCTGAATCGCCAAACTGCTCTTTTCGAACTTCCGCGAGAGCATCATCAAGATCGCTGACACGTTCATAATCACTGAGGCCCAGATCCACGGTACAAGCGTGTTGTAGCCTTCGAGACCAAAGAAGAGATAGCGGGCGCTCACCACGTGCGCACTGTCCGCATAGAACTCGGTAAACACCTCCGACCCGAGCAGGAAGAGGTTTACCAAGCCGCATACCAGAACCACCATGCGCAAGAAAGAGATGGTCTCGTCGGCGACGCGAAAGCGAGTCTTCGCCCGCACAATCTCCAGCACCAAGATGATAAAGGCCGGTCCGGCCGTGAAGGCACTGGCGATGAATCGCGGAGCCAGAATCGCGGCGTTCCAGAATGGTCGCCCCGCAAGCCCGGTGTACAAGAAGGCCGTTACGGTGTGGATGCTCACCGCCCAGGCGACCGAGATGTAAACGAAAGGCATGTAGTACTTCGATTGCGGCGGCCGTCCGAGATAGCGTTGATAGAGCGAATAACCCGGAATATGGAGGTTTAGGAGCAGATAACCGTTCAGTACCAGAACGTCCCAACTCAGCATCGAGATCGGAAAATGGAAACGACCGATTCCGGGAAGCAGATGCCACATGCGGTCTGGGCGCCCCAAGTCGGCGATCACAAAGAGGAGGCACATGAGAATGGCCCCGATCGCGACCAACTCGCCAATCAGAGCGCCGCCCTTGACGGATTTCATGTGGTAGAGATAACCGGGAATGACCATCATCACGGCGGCCGCCGCCACGCCAACCAAGAAAGTGAAGTTGGCGATGTACATGCCCCATGAAACTTGGTCGGTCATGCCGGTGACCGCCAGACCGTAGGTCATCTGCTGTGAGTAGCCCCAGATGCCACCAAGGATTCCCAGACTCAGCAATACGATCCATCCATAGTAGAGGGGCGAGCCACTAAGCATCGACTTGATGGCGTCGGCAATGAATCTGGGGTAGCTGCGCAAATGCTCAGACATGTCGTCTCTCCGGAGCCATCAGTCGAAGAAATAGTAGAAACTCGGGTCGGTTCCAAGCTCTTCTTTAAGGATAAAGACGCGCTTGTTTTCGATGATGTAGCGGATCTCGCTCTGCGGATCGAGAATGTTGCCGAATTTGCGACTGCCGGTTGGGCAGATCTCCAAGCAGGCCGGATTCAACCCTTTCCGCGTACGCTGAATACAGAAGGTGCATTTCTCCATCACGCCTTTTTCCCGTGGCCGATTGCCCAGGTAGTGGGTGTTGGTGTTGACCTCCTCGTCGGGAATGCGAGGCTTGGAGAAATTGAAGCGCCGGGCCCAATAGGGGCACGCCGCCTCGCAATAGCGGCAGCCGATACACCAGTTGTAGTCGACCACCACAATCCCGTCCGCCTCCTGCCAGGTTGCCTCCACCGGGCAAACCTTGGTACAAGGGGCGGCGTTGCAATGATGGCACTGCACCGGCATGTAGTAGGAGTCTTTGTCGGGAACCGGGTGGTCGTAGTAGTGGTTCGATTTCTCCAGGTCCAACGATCCCTTTTTCATCTCCAGTACGCGAATGTACTCGATCTGATCGCCGCGCTCTTCACTCCCCCGGTGCTGATTGTTCTCTTTCACACACGCCTTGGCACAACGACGACAGCCGATGCACTTGGCCAAGTTCAATGCGTAAGCAAAGCGCACTCCGGCGAGAGGCGGATCGACCCCCACCCGGAACTCTTTCTTGTTGTAGGTCTTCTTGTATTCGTTCTCGAGACGTTCAATGACACGTTCGAGTTCTTCCTTGGACATCTCGTAGAAGTGTTTCTGCAAGAACGCGTCCAACGAAAAAGCGTTGGCGTCGGTCTGCAGAATCGGCAGGCAGCTCACGCCGGCCGTCGCCGCGACGGTCTTCAGAAAACCGCGGCGATTCACTTTGGACCCGTTGCCCTCACCCTGAGGCTGAGTGTCAGAGGGGCGCTGCGTCATGATCTTGCTCCAGTAATCTGAATGGGGAGGAAGTGTGCGGTTCCGCCGTTCCAGTGTCAGTGCTTTTCGCCGTCGTGGGCGGGTTCTTCCGCGTGCCCGGTGGAGGCTGTTTCCACCCATGGATGCGGTCCGAGACGATCGTATTCACCTCGATGGCGTTCATGCCCATGCGACTCTGCCGTCGGCTCGGAAACGGGGTCGAGACGCGGAACCGGCTTTGCTTCTGGAACAACCCCACGAAAACGCGGGGCGTGCGGAATGTGGCACTGAATGCAGAGCAGACGCCGGGTCACATCCTTCTGATCCAGTTCTCGATTCCAGTAGCCGTTGGTGCGCCCGTGAACTCCATGTTCCCAATCGATGAAAATCGGCCCGTGGCACTGCCCACACAGATACTCACTGTCGTCAAAGCTGAGTTTCTCGCCGTTGAGCTTGCGCAGATAGTCGCGATCATCGGCATTGTGACAATCCAGGCACCACAGATTGGCGCCCCCGTGGGTCAGAACATAGACCGAGTCCGATTCGCTCAGCCCCTGTTCCTCCATGTATTGCGCAACATCCAACCGCGCGCCGACCTTGACCAGATTGCGCCGGCGATTGCCGGTCTGGCCGCCATGCCCCAACAGGTCTCCAATGGCGAGCTTTTCCCCAAACTCGACAAGATGTGTGTTGCCAGCTTCATCTTCCCATTCCAGGGGGGAATCATGCTCTTCCTGCAGGAACCGCGGCTTCGGATTCGTCTCCTGATCAGCGTGGCAGTCCGAGCAGGGGTAGTAGCCATGCTGGTCTTCAAGCACGCTCCTGCGCTCAACAGTCTTAACCTCGCCCCTGCCGGGTCCCGAGGCGAAAACCAGACCTGCGCTCACCAAGAAATATAGAGCGGGTCCCATTGGCGACACTCCAGACTGTGACTCGTGGAGCCCACTCGCGGACTATCGAGTCATGGCCGATTCAAACCTACAAGAAAGAGGGGCGGAGCCATCTCCACTCCGCCCCAGTTTTCAGCATCCGTGCTTACTTGTAGCGCTCTTTGAACGCCTTCTGACGCTTCAGGCGCTCTTTCTTGATCTTCGGATCTTCCTTGTTGATCGACCACTCCCAGTTCTTGCTGTGCTGAACTTCACGGAGGGTCTTCTCCAACTCCGCGACCTCGGCCGGAGCAGTAGCGCGGAACTCTTCGATGAGATCCTTGATCTCGGGGATGAACTTGGTCTGCCAGTTCTTACCGAGATCGTAGGTGCCGTGCCAGTGGGTGTAGTCGGGAGCCTGCATGGACGCGGCATGGCGCGCGCGGCGACCCTCGTGGTGCCACAACTCGAACCATGTGAAGTCGATGGAGCGAGAGAACTTGGCATAGGAAGGATCGGTTTTCATCACCTTCACGGCAGCCTTGTAGAGCTTCTCGCCGGGCTTCGCATACTTCTCATCATAGAGTGTGATCAACGCCTCATATTGGGTGAAGAAGTTATCGACAAAGCCCGCCTGGTGACAACTCACGCAGACATCAACCATGTTCTCGCGACGCTTGTCGGCCGTGATCGCGGCCGAGGAGAGGTTCCACTTCTTGTCGGTCTCATGGGCCAACTTGGAATGCGGCGGACGATTGTTCCATTTGATGCGCAGGCCGATATTGTGCGAAATATCCTGGTTCTTGGTCGCGCTCATGTGGCAGGTTGCGCAGGTCGGAGCAGCCGTGTAATCCTCGCCGACGATCCACTTGGGCGAGTCGATATTCATCTCGTCTTCATGAGCGAAGAACGCAATACCATGCTTCGACTCTTCGTAGATCTCCTTCTGCGGATGATCGGGGCCAAGATGGCACTTGCCACAGGTATCGGGGTAACGCGCCTGGGCCGCAGAGAATCCGTGCCGCTGGTGGCAAGCCGTGCAGGAGCCTTCCGATCCATCTGGGTTCACACGACCGATGCCGGTGTTCGGCCAGGTGGCTGGATCCAGCTTTCCGGTCTTCTTGTCGACCTTGATCGCCGAGCCGTGGCACTGCCAGCAGCCGTTCACCGCGGCCGCTGACACACCCTTGGGATAGGCGTCCGTCACCATGCCGAAGTTGCCCTCAACCACCTCCGCCAGGAGATTGTCGAGCGAACCCATGATGCGGCCGGCCTTGGAGTGGTGCGAATTCTCGAATTCATCCACTTCCTTGGCATGGCAGCGGGCACAATCCTTCGGCGAAACGATTGTGGCGATCACGAAGTCATCGTGGATGTCGTCGCGCAGGACGTCGACGTCACCGGGGTTGGCCTGATGGCACTCGTAGCAGCCGACGTTGGCGCCAAAGTGCTTGCTTGAGCCCCATTGCTGGTAGAGGCCCGGATTGTCGTCGCGGTGACAATCCAGACACTCGCGGGTCTTATCGGTCAGCTGACCGGGCAAGACAGTACCCGCCGCCAAGGCGGGGCCAGCCACCAATGAGAGGGTAGCTAGTAAGCCGATGAGTTTCTTCACCGTGCGTCTCCTGGAATAGAATCCCCGTGTGACAGACACAGCGTTTTGCAGTCCAGACACGGGTCGATCCGAGGAAGCACCTGAGGTCATGGCCCCGAGCATGCTCCCTGTCCGACAGGTGCGACGGGTCGCGCCGCACCGCTTTTTGGCCCGCATCTCACGGCCCCAACCGGTTCACGGATTATCGACACGCTTGTCTGATTTGTCAACCAATCGCTGGCGCCAAAACCGATCGTCCGCACCATTTTTCCGGCGCCCAAACCGGGTGCAACCGATGGTCCACGATAGCCATGACAAGCGCGGCGCAGCGAACTCCGCCGCCTGCATTGCCCACAACTGAATAGTACCGGTGCCGGTATCGTGTCTTCGTCCTCGGCCCCGAGGTGTCAAGGGTCCAAAAACTCGCCGATTCAGTCCCCGCTGGACGTCGTGCTTGCCGCGTTTCGCGCTATTCTAAGGGGTGATGGCCCAATCACTCTCCACCGGAGGACTCCTCATGTCCCACCGTGCCGCTGTCCCGCTCTTCTTTTCCCTCTTGCTATCCGCCGCCCTCGGCAACGGCGCCTCGGCATCCGACTGCTACACCGTCGACTACATCGACATCTTCCCCGACCCCGGCGGTCCGGGTTTCACTTGGCCACGCAATTCACTCATGTCCGCCACCCTTCTGCCCTATCACTACGTCCCGGACATCGTTCTGGGGCCGGGCGAAAATCAGTATTTCTACTTCCACGGCCTCTATGGACGCGGCGTCCCCACCTATGAGCTATTCAAAGAGAGTATCACCCTCTATTCGGCGGGCTCTGACGGCAGTTGGGCGAATGTCGGCACCGACCGCACGACCCGGGGCGGCGATGCCGCCTTCCTGCTCGAAGCCCCGAACCTGCTGGCCCCCGGGGCGCACCACCTGAAGGCCTGGGTCAGTGGCGATCAAACCGAAGCCAATGCCTTTGCCTGGGTCTGGAACCCGGGAATGCGGGCTGTGGTAACCGATATCGACGGTACCTGCACGCTGGATGACCTACAGGAGTATCTGGATATCATCTACGAGATCGGCCCCCTCGACTACGTGCCCGAAGAGAAGCCGGGGGCAGCCGCGGTCATGCAGTTCTGGGCCGACCATCACGTGCCTGTGGTCTACATAACGGCCCGCCCGCTCTACCTGAAGCAGGTCACAATCGATTGGTTGCGTGCCAAGGGCTTCCCACTGGGGCCACTCTTTCTCTACGGAGCGTCCGGCGGCATATTGCCGCCCCTCACCGACGCGGAACGGATTCGCTTCAAAAGCGATCGCCTCAGCGATCTCGAAACACGGGCGGGAGTTCGCTTCCTGGCCGCCTACGGAAACACCGACACTGACGCCGCCGCTTACTGCCAAGCTCTCGACATGCCCCCGGAGCACGCTTTCATCATTGACTGCCCCTCCTGCGATCCCACGCCGGAGTGTGCTTTTTCCACGCTGAGCGACTCCTGGTGGAGCCATTTGCAGGACCTGGAGGAGATGGGCATTCCCATCGTTCCCCAGCCGTGCGAGTAGCCCGGTTTTCTCACCAGATTCGGTCGCGAAACCGCGAACCGGGTGATGCCGTTCCCGCCAACAAGGAGCCTATCGCGCAAAGACCAGAAAAAGCAGCGGCACCAGAATTCCCGCGCCCACCCACCACTTGCCACGCCCGAAAAGCCCCTTCTTGCCCTTCAGTACAAACATGCCGGTGATCGCCAAGAGCGCCAAGACCCCCGCGTAGAGATCGGCAATCCAGGTCCAGGCTCCTTTCGGGACATTCAGATGCAGGTAGTTGAAGTCGTTGAGCAGGCGCCGCCGCACAAGTCGCTCGCTGACCGCGACGCCGGCCGAAGCATCGACCCGAATCGAATGGTCATCGTAGAAAAGTTCCAGGATCCCGGGGGAGGGCCGGAACACATCATTGGGTGCAGCTTCCAGTGCAAGACGCTGAATCACCGCGGCAACCATCGCATCGCGCTCCCCAACCTCAATGGGGGAAAACGTTTGCTCGCTACGCTCCACGACGTAGTTCGGGTTCCAGTCACTGATGTGGTTCACTGCGACGCCTGATATCGCGTAGATCAGGGTCAGCGCCACGGCCAGGTAGCCCAGATCACGGTGGAGGATGTTGTTCCACTTGCGCAGCCAACGCGTGCCGACCGCGGGGCCGCGCCTGGTCGGTTTGCTCATGAGGCGCCGGCGGACGGAGCCTCGGGCTTGTGATCATAGACCACCGCTCCACTCCCCTGCAGGCGATAGAGCACCTTGGGCTCGGTTACCGTGGCGGGATCGAAGGGCTGGCCCTTTTCCTTGCATTGGTACTCTTCGTAGCGGCGCGTTTGCTCCATATCCAGTTGGATCTTCGTAAACACGCCCTCGGCAAGGGCCCATTTCCCCTTCGTTTCCATGGGGAAAGAGATAACCCCATCGTCGACTTTGAAAATCAGGCTCTCGAAGTCTCGGTCCGACGCCAGTTCGATCCAGCAGCCGCGCTTGGCACAAACGTCGATCACGCGACCGGCAACCCGGACCTGCTTGTCCACGTAGTCATCCGGATGATCAAGGAGTTGAGAAATTGCTACGGGCGCGTTGGTTGTAGAGACCTGACCGTAGGTCTTGCCCTCTTCGGCCAACGCCGTGGTAGCGGCAACAAATGTCACAAAAGCCACAAGCGCATTTCGCGCGGCACAAAAGAACGGCAATGAGTTTCGCATCTCAGGCTCCCGGTTCGGGTGTGGTCTTTCGGGTAATTCTCGCGTAGCTTATGGGGTCGGATCTGACGTTTCAACCGCGAGTGCTGCTTATCCTGCCCCGAGGCATACGCCGGAGTTCTACCTATCATGCTCTTCTTGAACGCCAAACACCTTGTCATCGTGCCTCTCCTCTGTCTGGCTTTCGGGCTTTCCGCGTGTGGTCCCAAGCTTGTTCAAGAGCGGGTCGATCCTGATCTTGACATCACCTACAACACCCGCTGGAACGACATCGACGCACAAGAAGCCGCAGCCACCATGATCGAATCCTGCCTGGACTCGCCGTGGCTCGATCGTCACCTGGCGCTGCATGACGACCACCGGCCGATCGTCGTCGTCGACCAGATCGAGAACCGGACGGATGAGCACATCGACACCGAAGCACTGACCAACGAGATCCGCACATCGCTGATCCAATCGGGAGAGGTGCGCTTCGTAGATGCGAAATCGCGCAACGCCTTATTAAAGGAGTATCACTACCAGGCATCGGGAACAGTGAGGCCCGACCTGGTCAAGGGTCCAGGGCAGCAACTGAGCGCCGACTACATCATGACCGGTGAAATCTCTTCCATCTCATCTGAACTCGGCAAGAACAAGCTGGTCACCTACCAAATCGACCTGCGCATGACCAATCTGCTGACCGGCGAAATCGACTGGGCGGACATCTACCGGATCAAGAAACTCTACGAGCGCAAGCACTACAAGCCCTAAGCGCCTGCTCCATGCTCACTCACCGATCGGGGCGGCGATACGTCCCGCGCATCGCACTCGTGGTCCTCTCCGCGACCGTGCTCTCCGCCTGCGGAGCCGCATCATCGCGCGCGCCGATCTATGCAAATTTCGAGGCGGGTGCGTTCGAGAGTGCGCTGGAAGCACTCCCCGAGAACCGCGACCCATTGCTGAACGCACTCGACCGTGGTGCCATCGAGCAGGCCAGAGGGAACCTGAACGCAAGCAACCGGGCGTTCGAGGAGGCGGAGGAACTCTTTGAGCAGAACTACACCAAAAGCATCAGCCTCGAAGCGGCCACCTGGACGCTGACACCCACCGCCGTTCCCTACCAGGGAGAGGAGTTCGAGCGCGTCCTCATCCACGTGATGGAGGCACTCAACTACATTGAACTCGGGGAGTTGAACGAGGCCGTTGTTGAGTGCCGCGCACTCAACACGCGCCTCAATGCGATCGAAGAGCGCCGGGGTCAAGGTCCACCCAGCCGCTACCGTGAAGATGCGTTCGCCCGCTACCTTTCCGGCCTGATACACGAGATGAACGGCGACCCAATCGCCGCCTGGATCGATCTGCGGCGCGCCCACCGAATCTACAGCGAAAACTACCGAGCTGCCTACGGGATACCGGTGCCTCCGCAACTTGCGGATGATCTTCTGCGCCTGGCCTCCACCCTTGGCCGGCAGGCTGAATTGGCGAGCCTGGAGGCTGAGTTCGGGCACGGCCCCCCCACCGTGCCTCCCTCCTATGGCGAAGTGGTCGCCATCATCGCCGTCGGCATGGCGCCACGCAAGGTCGAAGATTCGCTGATATTGCTGACTGGCGACGACATTCCGATCAAGATCGCGGTCCCCAGATTCGAAGTCGGCCGCGCCCCCAGACCAACGATAAGTCTGCAGACTGCCAGTGCCCGTTTCACTGCTCCGGCGGTACTGGTCGAAGATATCGGCTTGATCGCGGAACAGAATCTCGCGGATCGAATCGACCGCGAGTACCTGCGCATGGCCAGCCGGGTAACCGCCAAATACTTGGCGGCGCGCACCGCGCGCAAGAAAGCCGGACACTTCTGGGGGTTTCTCACCGGCGCTCTCGGGGCCGGCATGGAGAACGCCGATCTCCGGTCCTGGCGCACGCTACCGCTGGAGTTTCGCATGGCGCGAATCTTTCTCCCCGCCGGAACGTATGATCTGCAGATACGCTCTTCCATCGCCACCGAACCAACAGCGTTGGGAACGATCAAGGTAGACGCGGGGAAGAGAGTTCTGCGTTACACTCGGCTCACTCGTCGACGATCGGACTATAATTAGAAGTAGCGGGCTCGCCTCCTCTGTGCCATGCGGCGAAGTGGAAGCGCACAAATCAATTGCCTCGCTCGCAACACCATTCTATATTGCCCATCTTTTGCTCTTTTGAACCCGACTTTTCCAGGAACCCCCTCATGCCACGCCTCCTGCCAACGCTTATTCTGACGCTCGCCCTCTGCGCGCCACCCAGTGCCGAAGCACTCAATCTACCGACGGTTGATCCCTCGCAAGCCGCCTCGGTCACCGATTCGCTGACGCAGGTCGCCTTGATCCAGCGTTTCAACAATCAATACGACGCGGCGATCGCAACCCTGGACCGGCTTGAAGCCGAACAGCCCGATCAACCGCGCGTGCCCTTCATGAAAGCCGCAGTCTATTTGGCCGAGACCTTTGACACGGGTGCGATCAGCAATCAGAAGGCTTTTCTGAGCGAGATCGACCACGCGCTCGAGTTGGCCAAGGCATTGCAGAGCAAAAGCCCGGATGGCGCCCACGAGGCTCAATTCATTCGTGGCGCGGCCTATGGTTATCGTGGCGCTTACGCGGTCATCACCCACTCCTGGTGGACCGCATTCAACGATGGCCGCAAAGGCCTCTCCGAACTCGAATCGCTGGTCGACGAGGACCCCACCAACTACGATGCATATCTCGGCCTGGGCATGTTCACTTACTGGCGCAGCAAGATGATGTCGAAATTGACCTGGCTCCCGTTTATCTCCGATCAGCGCGAGCAGGGGATTGCCTGGATCCGGCTCGCCGCGGAGAAGGGAGAGTTCGTACGGGAAGAGGCATGGGGCAACCTGATCCTGATTCTCACTCAGGAAGAGAAGCCGAAAGAGGCTCTTGAGATCGTCAACGCCTTCCTTCAGCAGTTCCCCGACTCACGGTTCTTGCTGCACGCAGCGGCAATCGCCTACCAACAGTTGGGAGATGGGCAAAGGGCCGAGGCCTACTACGAACGTCTGCGTGCGGAGATCCCCACCGGTTCTTTCAGCGAGTATCCCAATATCCTGCACTACGATCTCGCCCAGGCTCAGATTGCCGCCGCCATGGGGCAGGATTTCCGCGCGGCCAAACTGTGCCAACGGGTTCTCGCTTACTCTCTCGCCGATCAAGAGCGTGAACGTTTCAATGTGGCGAGAGAAAAAGCTCGAACGTTGCTTTCCGGGCTCAACGAGCGCCATGCGCAAGCACAGCGACCGGCCCAGGAGA
>JALXCG010000657.1 GCA_026991065.1 Gemmatimonadota bacterium
CCCGCCGCTGCCCGCACCCTCCATGTACCGGCGGACTCTCCCACCATCCAGGGGGCGCTCGACGCCGCCGCATCGGGCGACACGGTTTGGGTGGCGCCGGGTACCTATGCGGAGAACATCTCCTACGGCGGCAAGTCGATCCACCTGGAGTCGACCGCCGGTGCGGAAGCGACCGTGATCACGGGGGCCGACGGCGCCGAGAATCTCGTGCTCTTCAGCGGCGGCGAAGACCGGCGGGCGGCGCTGGTGGGATTCACGCTCAGCAGCCCGTTCGAGTACCTCGACCTTATTCTGGTCGACCATGCCACCCCGAGAATTGCCCGCAATCTGCTGACCGGAAACACCATTCGGGGCGATCTGGTGGCTTTCTACGCGTCGTGGGCCGATACCTCCTATTTCGAAGAGAACATCACTCGCGAGAATGCAGTGGTTCCACCCTTTAGACACAATGTTCTCTATTTCGCTGGTGGGGCTGTTGTTATTTCCGGCAATACAATCAAGGACTCGCTTGACACCGGTGATACCGGATTCTCCCTGCAGGTCGGCGTGCATGCGCGCGTGCGGAACAACTCGATTCAAGGGCCGAGTTCCGCAATCGACGTGTTGCGCGACAGTCAAGCGGAGATCGATCACAATCTCTTCAGCGACGTCGGTTGGGGCATCTGGAACAAGTTCGGATCGGCCTGGATTCACCACAATCTGTTCTATGACCTGTCCACCGCCATCGACGGTACCTCCGGCGGAACTTTGTGGGTTCAGCACAACACGATCGACCAGGCCTATCGTGGACTGGATATCAGTGACAGCGGCGGCATCTTCCGCGACAACACCATCTCCAACTGCGTGATCGGCATCGACGTTCACCACGATCTCGGCATCTACGATCGCGGCGGCAACAACTTCTGGAACAACACCCAGAACTACGCCTCGTGGGCGGAAGATGAGGGGGCGGACACTTTTCTGCCGCCGAAGTTCGTGGACCCAGAGCATGGGGATTACCGCCTGGCGATCGACAGCCCGCTGCTCGATCTCGGCCGTTTTACCGGCGGCGCCCAACCCAGCGGCCCCGCCAGCGACATGGGCGCGTTCGAGTGGCGCTACCCGGAACAGAGCCCGGTCACGGTCGAAGCCCGGGTCGGCAGCGACTACCGTGAGCGGGGCGAGAGCATCGTCTACGGGGCCACTTTCCGCAACGACTCCACGGAGCCGGTCAGCGGCGACGCCTGGCTGGAACTGGTCGGCAAACACAGCGCGCGGCTGCTCGGCGAATGGCGCAATCTGACGCTGGCGCCCGGCGAATCCTGGCACGTCAAACAGCGCGACCAGGTCCCCGACGTCGCCTGGGGCGGCCCCTACCGCCTCAAAGCCCGCTGGGGCCGCCGCGGGGAGTCGATTCTGGCGGCGGATGTGGCGGATGTCGAACTGGAGTTCTTGTGCTTCAAGGTGTTCAATGACGATCATCCGGAGAATGTGCGTTCTGGAGACCCCGTTTTTTACTACATGGATATCTGGAATGATTGTGCCGTCCCCCACAGTTACGACCGCATTGAGATGTACGCGTCGGGCCCGGCTGACTGGTTCTATTTGGTGCGGGACGATGACCCAATCACGGTCTCCCCGGAGAGCGGCCGCGGTCGGCTGGTTGATACTACTGTCCCTGCAAGCGCCCCTCCCGGTCGCTACAAGATTTCCACCATCGTCTACTACCAAGGGGAGGAACAGACCTGGAGCTACTTCTACATCGACGTGCTGCCTTGAGAATGGCCGCGGAGGCGGAAATCGCTGCGGCTCCGCGAACCCGATGCGGGCGCGGACACCATCGTGAGCATTCTCACGGTATTCAAGCCAAGAAGACGGGCGCGTGAGGGGCCGGCACTTCCACTGCCCTTGCAAATGGCCCTCGGGGGCTGCTGATTTCTTTTGGGGAGAGCCAGATTCTCCTTGACAGGCGCCAAACCAGCGGCAATCGTGTAACAAGTTTCAGCCCGCGAAGGGGAATTCCCACCTCAACTCAAGAAGGTTCGGTCCAATGCGCATGCAAAACCCAGCACTTAATCCGATCGGAGATCTCTCCCCACGCTGAGCGCGCACGCCGTTTCCTTCTGATCTGTCGGCCGCCCGCTCAGAGATCGAGCGGGCTTTCTTTTTTGGCCTCTGCCCATACCGGCCCGCTCTGCTCAGGTAGCGGGCTTCTTCTTTTCCGGTTCGCTACGCGCTTCTTTCCCGGAACTCGGCATCATGGCCAAGAAACGATACATCGCCCTGTGGGACCTCACCCGCGGCTACCGCGCGCGCTACGCCATGGCGATCGGAGCACTCTCCGCCGCGATCGCTCTCGGCATGGCGACACCGCTGATCATTCGCCATGCCATCGACAACATTGTGCTGGGCAGCGCGTCGGTCCGGCAATTGGCGAACGCCGCCGCGCTGCTCGTCGCCCTCACGCTGCTGGTCGCGCTGGCCACCTATGCCAAAGGGCGCTGGACGGCCGAGGCGGCACATGGCATCGCCCGGCGGGTGCGCGAACATCTTTTTGATCATCTGCAGCATCTGCCCTGCAGCCATTTCGATCGCGCCGAGAGCGGTGATCTGCTGCAACGCTGCACTTCGGATGTGGAGACACTGCGCGTCTTTCTCTCCACTGAAGTAGTGCAGTTCGGGCGCTCGGTCCTGATGCTGGCGATCCTGATACCGCTGCTGAGCCGGCTCGATGCGCGCATGATGGTGACATCGCTGGCGCTGGTACCACTGATTGTCGCCTCATCCATCTGGTTCTTCCGGCGCGTCACCAAGCTGTACAAAGGCGCGGAGGAGGCGGAGGGAGCGATGACCTCGGTGTTGCAGGAGAACCTGAGCGGCATCCGCGTCGCCTGGGCCTGCGACCGCGCGCAGTTCGAGACCGACCGCTTCGCCGCCCGCGCGGCGGCATTCCGCGATCGCTCTTTCAGTGCCTCGCGCCTCGAAGCTCTCTATTGGGGGCTGTCCGAGCCGCTCTGCACCGGGCAGATCGGCGCGGTGATCCTGGCCGGCGCCCATTGGACCGCCGACGGTTCGCTCAGCGTGGGTACCTACGTTGCTTTCGTCTCCTACATCAACATGCTGATCTGGCCGGTGCGCCAATTCGGGCGCATCCTGGCCGAGCAGAGCAAAGCGCTGGTGGCGATGGGGCGGATCGAAGAGATCCTGGAGGTCGCGCGGGAGCCCGACACAGCGGGCGTCGAGGTCGGCTCGGGCAATCCGGGGCGGATCGACGTCGAGCATCTGTCGTTCACATATGCCGACGGTACCCGGGCCCTGCACGATCTCTCGTTCACAGTCGAACCCGCCGAAACAGTGGCGATCATCGGCCCGCCGGGCGCCGGCAAATCGACCCTGATGCATCTCCTGGTGCGCCTCTACGACTACCACGAAGGGAACATCACCCTGGATGGGATGGAGCTGCGTTCGCTCAGCCGCAAGGCGGTGCGAAAGCGAATCTGCGCGGCATTGCAGGAGCCTTTTCTATTCTCCCGAACCATCGGCGACAACGTCCGCGTGGGACGCGAAGAGGCGGAGCAGGAGGAGATCCAGGCAGCCACGGAAGCCGCCTGCATTCACCACTCGATCGAGAAATTCGGCGCCGGCTACGACACCATGGTCGGCGAGAAAGGGGTCACCCTCTCGGGTGGTCAACGGCAGCGTCTGGCACTGGCGCGCGCGCTGCTCGCCGACCCGGATGTGCTGATTCTGGATGATGCCCTGAGCGCGGTCGACAGTCGCACCGAAGAGCAGATTCGCAGTGCCCTGCGCAACCGTCGCGGGCACCGCACGACCCTGATCATCGCCCACCGGCTCTCCACGCTGGCGGACGCGGATCGGATTCTGGTGCTCGGCGGGGGTGAAGTGCGCGAGCAGGGGACGCACGAGGAGTTGCTCCTTCTTGATGGAGCCTATGCCCGCCTGTGGCGATTGCAGGAGCGCTTCGAAGAGGAGCTGGCCGACGACGTGGCCGCGGCACGGACAGGAAGCAGGTGACAATCATGCAACACCGACAAGAGGAGCGGCCATCGACGGTGACCTGGGCAACCTGGAAGCGGATCTACGCGTTCACCCGGCCCCATCGCTGGGCTCTGGTCGGGCTCCT
>JALXCG010000658.1 GCA_026991065.1 Gemmatimonadota bacterium
CCGGATTATGTTGCGGCGCCGGGCGGGATTCGGTTGGCGCAGGCGTATCGCGTGGGGGACCCCTCCGCTTCGCCGATCCTGGCCGACAACAAGCGCTTCGCCGAGAATCCGAACACCCTCTACCGGTTCAGCAAGGGCCATGGTGGAATGGCCTGCGAGGCGTGCCACGGCAGCACCCACGCCGAATGGCCCAACGGCACCGAGTACAGCAATGACAACTGGACCGCGTATTCGCTGCAGGGCCACACCGGCAAGGTGATCGAGTGCGGCACCTGCCACGCCGACGGTACTCTCGGCCTGACCACCAACGGACCTCACGCGCTGCACAATGTGAACGACCAGCGCTGGGTGAATGAGCACAAGGATTTCTACCGCAGCAATCCGCAAAATTGCCGCGCCTGCCACGGCATCGGTCTGCAGGGGACCGTGCTCTCGAAGACCGCGGTGGAACGTACCTTCCGCATCGAAGATGACCTGCACGAGGGCAACCGCTGGATCACGATTCCCAAAGGCACCCAGGTGGCCTGCAACACCTGCCACGAGATGCCCGACCTGTAGTCTGCTCTCCCACATCCATCCTCCGGGCATCCGCTCTGGACGCCGCCGTGACCGGCCCCGCCGCCGGACGCCGCGGCGTCCTCGGTTTTGGAGCGCGCGCCCCCTGGATGCGGGGAGAGAGGGCGGGAAGCCGCGCCCTGGAGCCTGGAGCCGGGGCCGGGTTCACGCCGGGTTCGGCCAGAAGGGAGGGTCCGGAGAGAGGGTTGCTGCCCCCGAAGCGCCGGTGGGGTCCGGCGGCGCGCCGGCGGTGCACCTTATCAAAGGTCGCAATCAAAGGGCGCAAGTTGATCCGGAACCGGGGTCGGCGCGGGAGGTGGCAGAGGGGCTGCGGAAGGTTGCAGAGAGCGCCGCGCGGGGCCGCTCGGCGTTGACGCGGAGGCGGTGATCCAATAGCCTGCAATGAGCGTATCTGTAGACCCCAAAAGAGGCGCGGGCGGCGTTTTGTCGTCGGCCGGTGGCCGCAGCGGCCATGGGCGCGCACCTTCGACTGAGCCAGGAGCGTGAAATGATCGTCGGTGTAATCGGTTCGGGTTCGATCGGACCCGAACCGATTACACCGACGACGCCGGCGTGAAGCGGATCGAAGGCTATGTGGAAAAAGGGGTTGCACGCGGAAAGCTGAGCCCGAAGGTGGCGGCCGGGCTGCGCGCGGCGCTGGTTCCGTCGCTCGACATCAACGACCTGGCGGACTGCGAGTATGTTCTGGAGGCCGCGTCCGAGGATCTGGCGGTCAAGCAGGCGATTTTGACCGATCTCGAGCGGGTGGTGGCGACCGATTGTTTGATCGGTTTCGCTACGTCGGGGATTCCGCGGGCGCAGATTGCGGCGCGGGTGCAGCACCCCGAGCGCTGTTTCGTCAACCACCCCTTCTTCCCCGCCTGGCGGTCGCTGCCGATCGAGGTGGTGCTGTCGGAGGATGAGGCGCTGAGCGCGCGGATGCTGCGCACGCTGCGCAAGCTGGGCAAGGTGCCGGTGATTACGGCCGATGTGCCCTGCTTCGCGGCGGACGATATCTTCTGCAACTACATTGCCGAGGCGGCGCGGATTGTGGAGGAGGGGCTGGCGACACCGGCGCAGGTGGACCAGATTGTCAATTCGGCGATCGGCGGCGGTGGGCCGCTGAATGTGATGGATGGCACCCGCGGCAACAAGCTGGTGGTGCATTGTCAGTTGCTGATGGAGGAGGGGCCGACCGGGTCGCCCTGGTTCGCGCCGCCGACGATTCTGAGTGAGCGCGGGGACGCGGCCTGGCACGACCGGAAGAATCCGGGCGATCCGAGCCACGACGAGGAGTTGGCGCGAAAAGTGCTCGACCGCATTCTGGCGGTGCTTTTCGCCCGCACCTATTTCGTGGTCGAGGAGGGGGTGTGCACGGCGGCCGATACCAACTGGCTGACGCGCATGGCGCTGGGTTTCAAGCAGGGGCTGCTGGACCTGGCCGAGGAGAGCGGGGCGGAGCGGGTGCGCGAGTTGTGCCGGGCTTACGCCCGGGAGCATCCGGGATTCCATGTGCCGCGCTGCATCGAGGCCGCGGAGCTGCCGGTGTTCCGGCGCAATCTGCGCATCGAGCGGGATGGAGACGGGATTGCGGTGCTGCGGGTGCATCGTCCCGAGGTGATGAATGCGCTCTCGGCGCAGACCATTGCCGAGATCGAAGATGCGCTGCGCGAACTGGAGGCGGACGCCAGTGTGAAAGGCGTGGTGTTCAGCAGCTACGACGGCGCGCTGGCCGGGGCCGATATTACGGAACTGGCGACCATCAAGCGGGCGCAGGACGCGCGCGATGTCTGCATGCGGGTGCATCCGCTGCACGCTTTCATGGCCGGCATGAGCAAGCCGCTGGTGGCGGCGGTGAACGGTGCGGTGCTCGGCGGTGGCGCGGAGTTTTCGATGGCTTGCCACGCGCGGGTGGTGGGGCCGCAGTTGCTGCTCGGCCAGCCGGAGGTAAATCTGGGGATCATTCCGGGTTATGGCGGCACCCAGCGGCTGCCGCGGCTGATCGGCTGGGAGCGGGCGATTCCGATGCTGCGCAACGGCCGGCCGGTGGGAGCCAAGGAAGCCTGCGCCTGGGGCTGGGCGAGCGGCGAGCCGGCGGCGGACGTGGTGGGCGCGGCCAAGGCGCTGATCGCGGATCATCTCTCCGGCAAGACGCCGATTCAGCGTCTCGACCCGGCACCGCTGGAACTGCCGGAGGAGCTGCCGCCGATCGATCTCGGTCATCTTTCGGTGGCCATCGACGCGATCCTGGTCGACGTGATCCGGCGTGGCCTGGCGCTGCCCCTGGAGCAGGGGCTGGAGATCGAGGCGGAAGGTTTCGGCCGCTGCATCGAGACGGTCGACACCCACATCGGCATGACCAACTTCATCCAGAACGGCCCGCGCACGCCGGCGGCCTTCCTCCACGAGTAGAAACGGAGAGACGCGATGAGCAAGGACTCCGCAATTGTCATTCTCGACGGCGGGCGGCGCACGCCGCGGGCCGATATTCTGATCAACAACCGCGAGCCGGGGCTCTTTTCCAATTTCTCCACCACCCACCTGGGAGGGCTGGCGATCCGCGCCACGCTCGCCGATACGCCGGTCGATCCGGCGCGGGTGGGGCATGTGGTGATGGGGATGGCGGCGCACAGTCACCGCGATTCGATCTATGGCGCGCAGGGGATGCGCTGGCGCGCCGGGCTTGGCAACGATGTGCCGGCGCTCACCGTGGCGCGGATCTGCGGTTCCGGTGCCGAGGCGATCGCCGTGGGCGCGGAGATGATGCTGGCCGGCATGCGCAATGATCCGGAGCGCCCGTTTACCGTGGTGGGCGGGGCGGAGAGCATGCAGTATCCGTTCTGCGCCTACAATCTGCGCGGGCGCAAGGTGGGCTCCGGGGTGCAGAAGTATGGTCCGGTGCCGGCCAAGAGCCTGCCACCGGGCAGTGTGCTGCAGGATGCACTGCTGATGAGTCTCTACGATCCTTCGGCGAAGATGGCGATGGCCAACACGGCGGAGGAGTTGGGGCGCCGCTACGGGATCACGCGCGAGGCGGCGGATGAGTTCGGCTTCCGTTCTCATCAGCTCGCCAAGCAGGCGCGCGATGCCGGCCATTTCGACGAGGAGACAGTGCCGGTGACGGTGGTCGACCCGAACCGGGCGGAGCCGCTGACGGTGGTTCACGACACCCACATCATGGATCGGGTGACCCTGGCCCGGATGGGGCGGCTGCCGGCGGCGTTCGAGCCGGGCGGGGTTATCACGGCGGGCAATGCCAGCGCGGTGGTGGATGGCGCGGCGGCGATGGTGATCGCCAAAGAGAGCGACGCGGCGGCCGAGAAGCTGCCGGTTCTGGCGCGCATTATCGGCGCCGGCGTGGCGGCGTGCGATCCGCAGATCATGGGCTGGGGGCCGGTGCCGGCTACGCGGCGGGCGCTCGATCGGGCCGGGATCCGCGGCGACGCGATCGACATTGTGGAGCTGAACGAGGCGTTCGCGCCGCAGGCTCTGGCCTGTATCCGCGACTTCGAGGAGTTCGGCATCGCTCCGGAGAAGGTGAATCCGACCGGCGGGGCGATCGCCC
>JALXCG010000659.1 GCA_026991065.1 Gemmatimonadota bacterium
GAATTTCACAGAGGATACAACAAAACCCCCGGGCTCGAGCAAATGCTCTGAGCCGGGGGCCGATAAACATCGCCCTTGGGGGCGGAAGGAGCTACTGGACTGGAGTGTAGGTCACGGTAGCGGTCAGGTCGGAGGCGTAGCTGCCGGCCTTCTGGGTGGCGGGAATGGTCAGGCCGAACATTCCGACATCCAGGCCGAAGGTGCCATTGCCCATGCCTTCGTCGGTACCTGCGGTCAGCAAGTTGACAGCAGAGGCGAGGCCCTGGGCGTTGTCGTAACGGTCGATGCTCGGGTCGTTGCCGGGCCAGTCGACGCTACCCATCGGGCTAGCCGTCGGGTTGATGTAGGTGAAGTTGGTGGCGTCGAAAGAGTGCGTGCCGTCGGAGAAGCTGCCGGCCTGCAAGGAGAGAGTCCAGCCGGTGCCGGTGCCGCGGGCGTCATTGACGACGATCGTGGGGACAGTCGCCGCATTGGTCAGGATGATGTCGCTACCAGTGACGGTCTGGTCGGCGAAGGCGAGATCGGCGGTGATGTTAACGGTCACGGTGCCGGCGTTGAGCTGAACGGTTGCGTCATTGTCGGTGTCGGCCACGGTGTCGGCAAAAGCGATGGTGGAAGCGGAAAGAAGGCCAAAAGCGGCCAAGTAACGTAGACCTCGCATGAAACGTCTCCAAGTAATGTGAGGATCCCCCAGGGCTCCCCCCTCTGAAAGGAGGGTGTGATGATTTGTTGAACAGATGGTCACATCGTCTCAAGGTTCTGTCAAGGATTATTCTGATCGAGTGATAACATTGAAATAGATGAAGAATAATGTTGGTAGATAGATGAAATAATTACCCTTGTCATGGCTCGTAGGTCACGGTCGCGGTGAGTGTGGCGCGGTAGAACCCGGCCCGTGCGTCCGCGGGTATATGCAGCGCAAAGAGCCGACGTTCCAAAGTGGCGCTGCCATTTCCCATTCCCTCGTCGAGGCTGGCAATGAGCACCAACGTAGGGCTTGCCAACGGGACCGGTTGATTGTAGTGAGGGGCGGTGGGGGGACTGCCCGGCCAGTCTATGGACTGCAGAGGGTTGGCATCGGGATTGAAATAGGTGAAGCCGCTTGCCGGGATTCGAGCATCACCACTGTCGAGAAAGTCGCTGGACTGGAGCGTCAGCGCCCAGCCGTTACCGGAGCCGCGCGCATCATTGATCGCGACTCGCAGTGGGCCGGCGGCGGTTGTGATCTGAATTGGATTCCCGGTCACAACCTGGTCGGGAAAACGCAGGGTGCCTCCGACATCGATGCGAATTGAGCCCCCCTGGAGCTGGACGCTGGCATTGTGCGCGGAGTCGGAAACAGTTGCGCCCCAAGCGGTGCACAGCAGGCCGGGGAGAAGCGTCGCGCAGGTTGCCAGTTTGCGCCGACCGCGCAAGGTGAGAGGGTGAATGTGGCGAAATCGGGATGGTCGAATCATGTGGATATGTAGCGTGCTTCCCGGGATCACCCGGGTCAGGTTTGCATCTTCCGCGGGGTGCTGCACCCGCTCTTTGGCCGAACCGGCCAAGTTCCGGGGCGTGCTCTCGATCGCCGCGCTTCCCGCGAACGGCCGGCATTCGCTTCTGCTCCGGGTCGGAAGCTGAGGCGAACGCCAGGTCGGTTGGGAGCCTTTCGCACATTGTCCTTACGTCGCCCCGCACCCGTTCCTGCTCCGATCTCTTCGTTGCTCAGTCCTCGAAGGGCAACCAGCCTTCTGTCGGACTCAGCGCCTTGATCTCGAAACAGGCCCGAAAGGGGGGCTCGAAAGCCAATGCGCGAAAGGCTCCCAGGCGTCAGCCGTTGCCGGGGCCGCCGAAAGCGCCCATGTCCGCGGTCGTCGCGCCGAGCCCGGCGGCGCAGTCGAGCAGATTGTCGGCCGTTGCCGGATTGCCGGCATCGATCGCCGGGGAATCAGCGGCGTCGCCGCAGGCGGTGGACTGCAGATGGTAGTCGTGACCCGCCGGATTTCGGAAGAGTGGATCGACATCCAGGTTGCCGGTACCGCTCCAGCCGCCTTCAACGATAGAATAGTTGATGGTAAAGCGGTGGGATGGGTTCAGTTCATCTCCGCCGTTGCGGAAGATGTTGTTCTCGCCGGTTGTGGTTCCGCCCGACTGCGCATAGATGCCTTGGCCAAGTGCCGCGGAATTGCCGACCACGGTGCAGTTGTAAATGCTCACCGGATTGGATGCGGCATAGATGGCGCCGCCGTTGGCGGCCGCCACACAATCCCGAAGAACGCTGTTCTTGATTGTGGTACTACCACCGGTGGCGACGATCGCACCGCCATTCGAGCCGGTTGTGTCGCTGGCAAAAGTAGAGTTCAGAACCGTCAACGCGGATCGGTCCGAGCGAATGCCTCCGCCGCCGAAGAAGGTAGCCGTGGCATGGTTCGCTTCTATCAAGGAGTGCTGGATGGTTGTGGCGGTTCGCTGCAGGGAAAGACCGCCACCATAGGCAGCGGTGTTGGATATTACGGTGCAACTGTCAAGCGTCGCGGAACCGCTGTTGGTGCCGAACACGCCTCCGCCGTAGCCGCTGCTCGTGTTGGAGCGGATCTCGCACTGGGTAAATGATGGGTGGACATTGGAGAAGAAGACGCCGGCGCCATTGACCGCCGAATTGCCCTCCACGGTACAGTTGCGGATCTCCGGACTGGCGGGAAGGCCGAGAATCCCGCCGGCTCCCGAGGAGGCCGTGACCAGTGAGATGCCGCCGCCATATTCGACCGCGATGTTGTTGGCTATGCTACAGGACTGCAGAACCAGGTCGGAGTCCTTGCCGTAGATCGCTCCTCCGCCCAGGCCGGCGGCGTAAGCGTTGCAGCCGGTGATGACACAATTGGCGATTGTCGGAGCCGCGCCGAGGCAGGCGATGCCGCCCCCTTCGCGCGCGTAACCATTCCTCAGGGTCAATCCTTGGAGTTGGGAAGCATGTCCTTCGTCGGCGGTAAAGAGGAAAAGACGATCCTGGCCGCCGCCATCGATAATGGTGGAATCCACCACGGCGGGATTGGTCGGATCGGTGCTTCGCACGACCACTTCCTTACCCAGGAACTGAATCCCCCATTCACTGTAGGTGCCGGGCGCGATCTCGATCTGGTCGCCGTCGGCGGCCGCCAGAATGGCTGCTTGAATGGTGGTATAATCCTGGGGAACTCGCAAGATGTCGCCCGACTGGGTGATGGTGATGGAGAAGCTGGCACTGGCGACCACGCTCAGTCCACGCAGCACCTCCAGGGTCATGGCGTAGGATCCTGGGGGTGCGTCAGGGGGAACCTGCTTGCTGAAAGTGCGGTTGCCTGACTGGCCGGGGCGCAGTGTAATGTCGACGTTGTTGATCAAGAGGAACTCAGCGGTGGCGGGTCCCTCGGCGCGCAGGCGGACATCGGTGAAGTTCAACGCAAAGGGGCAGCCGTTGGAGAGTTGGGCGTCGACCTGCAGCACCTCGCCGACCTGCAGGGTGGGAGTGTAGTCGAGGATGGTGAGTGAAAGATCACAGATGATGCCGATGAATTCGTCGGCGCCGATCTCGTAACCGTTGTCTGTCGGACGGGCTTGTCCTTCGTTGTCGACGTCTGGAGCGCGGAAGGGGGTGCCTGCATCGAGGCAGGGGGAGTCGGGCATGAGTCGGAAATCGCCGCCGGCTTCATTGAGAAAGAGCGGGTCTCCATTCAGGTTGCCCTCGTCATACCAGCCGCCCTGGACGTCGCTGTAGGTGATCCGTGGGACAGAATAGGGAGCGTAGATGGTGGTCGGTTGGTTGCCCCAGATGATCGTATTGACGATGGTCGGGCGCGACGTTTCGCTGCAGGTCATGGGACCGCCGGTTGTGCCGGCGGTGTTGCCGGCGATTGTGCAGTTCATCATGTACGGTGAGGAGCCGTCGCTGCAGCGCATTCCGCCGCCGGTGGTCGTGGCCTGGTTGCGGCCAATGACGCAGTTGACGAAACTGGGGCTGGACTTGGCCCAGCAGGCCAGGCCCCCGGCATCGCGCTGTGCCGTGTTTTGGGAGAAGGTGCAGGCACTGAAGGCGGGGGAGGCGCCATCGGTGCAGATCATCGCCCCGCCGGAGGCAGTGGCACTGTTCTGCGCCAAA
>JALXCG010000660.1 GCA_026991065.1 Gemmatimonadota bacterium
ATGGCGGACCACGGCGGGTTGGTGCCGCTCCTCGAAGCGCTCTTTGGCGCGGCGCAAGAGGTGTTGGGTCAGGGCGGTTTCGCTCCACTCCGCGGCCTTGCCGCGGAGCCGGGCGAGCAGCCGCTCTTCCTCCATCCGCCGGGCGAAGAGGGTGTCGCTGTCGGCCAGGCGCTCGCGCTCCCCTTGCAGTCGGCCCAGCTCGGTCTGGATGGTGTCTCGCCGCTCCTCCAGCGCCCGCTGCCGCTCCAGCAACTCTCCGGCCTGCTGCGCCAACTCTTCGGCCTGCATCCCTTCCAGGCGCTGTACATGCTCCTCGACCGGGGGCCAGGTGGAAGCGGCGGCCAGGTCCAGCAGCTGGGCGCGCAGGCTGTTTTCGCGCTGGCGCCGCTCTTCGGTCGCCCGCCAGGCATCAGCCGCTTGCGCGAAAGCCGCGGCGTCGGCGACACCGCACTCGGCCCAAACGGTCTCCAACTCGGTCTGGCGCTGCGCGCGCTCCTCCTCGGCCGTCTGCAGCTCCAGTTTGAGATCCTGGGCCTCTTCGTTGAGCTGATCGCGTTTTGCCGCCGCCTCTTCCGCTGCTTGCAGGCGGTCGCCGAGCTGTTTCAGGGCGGGGCCGTAGAGCGCCGGGTCCGGTGGGTCGATCCCGAGTTCGCCGAAGAGTGTCTCCGCGACGCCGCGGAATTGCTCAATCCGCTGCTCCAGGCGCTCCCGCGCTTCGGTCAACTTGCGCTGCTCGGTGCTGAGTTCCTCCCAGCGCTGAATCTGTTCCAACAGCTCCTGCGCATCGGTCAGGTCGCAGGCGGCCGGCATCCGCAAGCGGGCGAGGAGCGCCTTCCAGTCGGCGGTCGCCTGTTCCGCCGCCGCGCGCGCCTGCTCCTGATGAGCGCGGGCTTCCGCCAGTCGCGTCTCCAGCCCTTCCAGCCGGCTCCGGGAGCGGCGCAGTTGCTCTTCGCCCGCGGTCACCCGGGCGTTGGCCGCCGCCAGTGCCGCCCGGCTTTCCGCCAGCAGATGGCGGCCGAGGGCGGGATCGGTCTCCGCGGGCAGTCCCAGGGCGCCGGTTTTTTCCCCCAGCTCCCGCTCCACGGCGGCCAGAGTGTCGCGGAGCGCGGCGATTTTCTTCCGCAGCGCCGGGTCGTCGCGCCGCGGGCGCCCGCGCAGGTCGAAGAACCAGAGTCCCGCCGCGACGAGCAGGAGGAACAGGCCGGCCAGCGCCAGCCCGATGAGTACCTCGGGCGTTCCGGCGCCCAGCCAGGCGGAGAGCGGGGAGCCGTCCGGGAGACCGGTGGGGGAGCCGGTGCTTTGGCGCAACCACCAGCCCCCGGCCGTGGCCGCGCCCACCGCTACGCCGCCGCCCGTGAGCGCGGCAGCCAGCCAGGGCGGCGCCCACGGTGTTGCCGCCCGCTCGCGCTGCGCTTGCTCTTCGGCGAGGGTAGCTGCCTGCTCTGCCAACGCTGCTTGCTTTTCGGCCAGCGCCACCCAGTCGGCCAAGCCGCGCTCGCGCCGTGCTTCGGCTTGCGGGCCCTGGGGACCATTCGCAAAGTCGGCCGCCGCTTTCTCTTCGTCTGCCAGTTCGCGTGCCGCATCGGCGCTCTCTTGCGCCAGCCGTTGCACCTCCGCCGTCGCGCTCCGCAGCGCCTCCGCGCGCTCTCTTCGGGCGGCCTCACAGTGCCGCAGCTCCGCCCGCGCGGCGAAACTCGCGCAAGTCTCCGCCACTTCCGCCAGGCGCGCTTCATCCCAGGGCTCGCCCAGGTACTCCAAGACGCGCTGCTGCTCCCGCCGGTTCAGCGCGATCGCCGGGAGCAGCCTTTCGCGTTCCCGCCGCGCCGCCGCGAACTCGCCGTGCGCTTCGCGCAGTGCGCCGATCCGCTCCGCCCGGGCGAGCAGCGCCGGGTCCACCGAGATCCGCTCCAGCTTGCCGTTCAGCCGCCGCAGTCGCACCTCCGCCGCGGCAACTGCCCGCTGCGCCTGGGCCAGGGCCCGTTGAGCCGCTTCTTCCCGCTCGGGGTGCTCCGGGCGGAATGTCGGCGGCGGCTGCGGCCCGCGCTCTTCCTGTTGCAATCGCCGCCACTCCAGGGCGGGGCGGAAGAGCCGTTGATCCACTTCGACCCGGCGCACTTCGCGGTTGAGCTGGCGCAACTCCCGCAGCACCTGCTCCAACTCCTCGCGGCGCGTTGAGATCTTCTCGGTCAGCGCCTGGTACCCCTGCTGCTCCGTTTCCGCCTGCGCCAGTTCGCCCCGCACCTGCTCCAGCTCGCGCAGCAGGGCATGCACCTCGTCCTTGCGCCCGCGGGGTCGAAAGAGCTGCTCCAGCTCCCCCGCCAGTTGCCGCTCCGCCCGCGCCAGGGCGGCTGCCGAAGCGCCGCTGCCGGCGGCGTAGATCGCGCTGCCGCCGGCGCCACTGTCAAAAAGTGTCTCCAGTTGTTGCAGTTCGCTCAGGGAGAAGGCGAAAACGTTGCTGTAGAGCTGCCGGTTGGCGCCGCCGAGCAGATGCAGCAGTTCGCGCTCCGGGAGCGCGCCGCCGGCGGCATCTTCGATCTCCAGGCGGCCGCCCCGCGGCCCGGGGGAGCGCCGCAGGATCACTTCGCGGCCGCCGTCGGTGAGCAGGGTCATGCTGCCGCCGTGGCGTCCGCCCGCCAACGGCGGATAGGCGTTTTCGCGCGAGCGTCCGTCGGGAAAGCCGAAGAGCAGCGCGCGGAAAAACCCCAGCAGGGTCGATTTGCCCGCCTCGTTGGGGCCGGTGAAGAGCAGCAGCCCGGGCGGCAGGTCGCGCAGGCCCACCTGGTGGAAAAGGCCGAAACCGTCGATCAGAAACTCTTTGATCCTCATCGCCGGCTCTCCCCCTCTTCGGTTCCGGGCTCCTCCTCCAGCAGGTCGATGCAGCGCAACTCGGCCGCCGCCAGCAGCCGCGCCTGTTCCGCCGCGTCCGGGAACTCCAGCTCGCGCCGCAGCAACGTGTGGCCGAAGAGCGGATTGGTGGCGGTGCGCAGCGCCTCTGCGGCTGCTTCGGGATCCTCCCGCAGCGCGGCGGTGATCTCCAGAATCTGCCCCAGAAGGTCCGGCGCGCGGCGTCGCTCCTCCAGATCGACGGGGGGGCGGCAGCCGCTGCGCAACTCCTCCAGCCAGATGAAGGGTTGGTGACGCATCCCCGCCTGGCGGCCGCGCCGCAGCAACTCCTCTTGCACTTCCCGGCGCTGCAACTCGACTGCGAGCGGGGTTCGCCCCCGCAACTCCAGGCGCGCGATCAGCGGCCGGTCCGGGGTTTCGGCAGCCGCGTTTTCCAGCGCTTCCGCCAGCGCCCGTTCCACCTCATCGACTGTTGCGACCTCATCCAGCGACACTTTCAGCGCCACCCAGCGCAGAACGTCGCAGGCCACAAACTCCGGTTCCACCCGCCAGCGCCCGCCGCGGCCGGCGCCGTTGCCGGTGGTTTCCGCTACCCGCACCCGCAGGAATCCGCGGGCCCCGGTCTCGCGGGCGTGCCGGCCCTGGATGCAGCCGGGATAGGCCACCCACGGCGCCTGGTGCAGGATCGCTTGTGTGTGGACATGGCCGAGTGCCCAGTAGTCGAAATCAGCGCGCGTCAGTTCGGCGACGGTGCAGGGCACATAGGGCGCATGGCCGGTGGTTCCATCCACATTGCAGTGGAGCAGCGCGAGGTGAAACAGCTCTTCGCGCGTTGCCGCGTCGCGCCGTGCCCGCCGCAGCCAGTCATGCAGTTTGCGACTCTCGCGCCGGTCGCGGTAGCTGATCCCGGTTACGGTCGCCACCTCGCGTCCATCGGCGTTCCGCGCGATCGCGGTTTGCGCCTCCTCCGCGCCGAAGAGGTGCACACCCTCCGGCCACGCCAGGCGCAGGCGCCCGCTCTCCACCGGGTCGTGGTTGCCATGCACCACGAAACACTGGGTTCCGGCCTCCGCCAGCCGCCCCAGCCCGCTGTGCAGGTGCAACTCCGCCCGCACGCTGCGATCCCGCGCCTCGAAGAGATCGCCGGCGATCACCAGGAACGCCGGATGTTCCGCCAGGGCCTGCTCCAGCAGCGCGTCAAAAGCCGCGAACGGCGCTTGCCGCAGTTTCTCCGCCACCTGCGGGTAGTCCCCGGCCGCTGCCCCGATGCCC
>JALXCG010000661.1 GCA_026991065.1 Gemmatimonadota bacterium
GTCTTCCCGATGATCGTCCCGGAGCCATCCTCCACCGTCTTGAGAAAAGCGGTGCCCACCGGATACCCCCACCCCGCTTGGTCCGGATTGGCGTTCAGTTGTTTCTTGTAGATCCGGCGCACCGCATCGGCGTTGTTCCCGGCATGTGCTGCCCCGAGGAATGCGTCGGTGCCCTGGACAGCGTCCACTTCACTCCAGGTCGCGTAGTCGCTGAAGAAATCGGCGTCCACCTCGTACTGGTAGGGGTGGGCAAAGATGTAGTCCGTGCCAATCTCCTGAGTGGCATTCACGTGACAGCTCTTGCACGAACCCAGGTTCGCTCCGGAATCAATCACCGTCAGATCGGTCGGGTCCAGGTTGAAATACTCCCAGTTGCCATCCGCGTCATCGAATCCTGCGTCACGCTTGACCATCGCCAACAGTCCGAAAGGATCGGACGGTGAGAAATTGTGATTGGCGTCGTAGGTGAAGGTCTCCTTCACCAGTACGGCCCCCACTGAATACTCCCCGTCGGGCTCCACCGCAGCGTCGGGATTGGCGAAGATCCGCCGTGTGTATTCCGGGTCAGCGCCTTGATGCGCCCCGCCGAGTTGAGCCGAAGGAGCATTCGTGTACTCGATCACATCCCAGCTTGCATAGTTGGAAAAAAGATCTTCCGACTGCGGTCCGGACCCGTTGTCGTCATTGCAACCGGCGGAGAAAAGGGCGAGTAGAGCGGGAACAGCAAAAAGGGGTGCAACGAAGGGGCGCATGAAACCTCCCAAGGGGTACAGAGTCGAACAAGTGCGATTGAACCCTCTGCAGCCTGGGACAATTTCTCTGCAGACGCAAGGTAGCCGTGTGGAAATCGGCATGCGGCCGGCTTCCGGCGTCCTTGGCTCCACTGCGGCAAGAGTCAGTGCTCAATCATCTCCGGTTCATTCTGCACGGCGATCATCACAAAAGCCGCGTTCATCCCCATCATGAAGAGAATCAAAGCAACCACCCATACCCACGGATTGTCGTGCACCCATTTGCGCATGCTCATGGCCCCCGGAAGGTAATTTCAAGGCGCTTGCTGTCCCCGCTCAACGAGTCACTCACGACCAATGCCGCCGTGAATGCACCATGGTAGTTATCCTGGTCGACATAAGCAAAGACCGGGAATTCGAGATCCTGCATCGGCTCCAATTGCACGCGTGGTTGCGGAATCAAGAATTCCACTTGTCCGGCCGTCTCTGTCTCAGGTTCAATCTTCAGCACCATGGGTCGGTCCTGCTTATTCTGCAAGTGGAGGTTCAGCAGATTGCGAATCCGCCCATCAGCAATCGTGTAGGGCATGCCCCGGGCGCGCAGCACATTGGCCTGGAAAGTCGCCCGCCTGGAAACTGTAACTGTAGCAACGGTAAGTCCGAGAAGACCGAAGAAAAGGTAGACAAAAAGCCGCGGCCGCAGAAAAGACTTGCGCTCACCGGTCTCGAAAGCGCGCCGAGAATCGTAGCGCACCAATCCCTCGGGCTTGCCGATCTTGCGCATCACATCATCGCAGGCGTCGATACAACGGGTGCAGCCTACGCACTCCATCTGCAAGCCGTTACGAATATCGACACCCGTGGGGCAAACCTCCACACAGCGGAAGCAGTCGATGCAGTCGCCACCTTCATCCTTGCGCAAGCTGCGCGGTTCGCCGCGCCGGCCGTCGTAGCCGATTACAATGGTATCTTCATCTACCAGCGCGGATTGCAGTCGGCCGTAGGGGCAAATGATGAGACAGGTCTGTTCGCGGAACCAGGCGAAATTGATGAACCCGATCACGCTGAAGAAGAGCATCCAGCCGAAGGCGGCCATGTGCTCGCCGGGCCCCTCGGGAATCACCCGAATCAACTCTCGTACCGGTATGAAATAGGAGAGAAAAATGTTCGTGATCAGCAACACCAGGAACACATAGATCCCGTTTTTCAGCCCCTTGCGCCACACCTTGTCGAAGTTCCAGGGACCGGCGTTGCGACGGATTCGGGCATTGCGCGGCCCCTCTATCCAGCGCTCGATGCGCCGGAATACCCCCTCCATGAACACCGTTTGCGGGCAAGCGAAACCGCACCATACACGTCCAAAAAGCGCGGTGATCGAGAAGAGCGCAAAACCGATCCCGGTCAGGACGAAAAACATCAAATAGAAGTCTTGATTGGTGAAGCTAATACCAAAGAGATGTGCTTCACGCCCCGGGATATCAAAATGGACCGCTGGGTGGCCGCCGATCTGAATCCACGGCAGCCCCGCATAGATCAAGAGCAGCACTCCCCAGAAGAGGTTGACGCGGACCTGCCAGCGCCCCTTGACATCCGCCGGATGGAGCATGTTGCGTGAGCCATCGGCGTTAACCGAGTAGAGAGTGTCCAGGTCGGGACGGCGCTTCTCGACACCGCCCCTTTTCTTCAGGTTTGTGCTGCTCATGGTAAGACTTCACATCTCACTCGCCGGTATAGACATCGCCTTCGGGCGCCTTACCGGCAACATTGGTATTGCGAATCGACAGAACGTACGCGACCACCAGGTCCACGCGCTGCGGACCAAGTTGACTGCCCCAAGCAGGCATCCCCTTGGCCGCTACACCTTCAGTGACGGTCCTATGAATATCGACCGGCGCGCCACCGTGAATCCAGTTCGGGTCGGTGAGATTCGGCCCCACCAACCCTTGGCCTTGATCAGCGTGACAGGCAACGCAATGGGTCTGGAAGAGCTTCCTGCCTTCGGCCACTTTGTCCGCCATCCCGGCCAACATGTTCAGGCTCTCATTGCTCGGGCCGCCTTCCGCCATGCGCGCCAACTGCGCCTCCTGCGCTCGCTTCATGTCCGCCGCCAGGCGATCCTTCGGCTGCGGGAAGAGACTCACGGTTTGAAACGCCAGCCAGTAACCGATGGAGAACACGATGGTTCCGTAGAGAATCCACAGCCACCAGTTAGGCAACCGGTTGTCATACTCCTCGATGCCATCGAACGAATGTCCTCGGACTTGATCTTGTGTCGGCTCAGCCATCGTTGCAATCCTCCTGCATTCCGGCGACGCTCGGGTCATCATTCAAGGGTAGGGCCGCCATGTAGTCGGGCAACGCGCTGTCCCGCAAACCGTAACCCACCCAGATCACAATCGCGACGAACGCGACTAGGAAGAGAAACATTCCGATCATCGGCAGAGTCAACACACCGGCATCGGCGTATCTCGCGAAATACTCCTGGAACATCTCACTCGCCTCCCTTCATGGCCATGCTGAGGTCACTGGGCGACGTGGGTTGAGGCCCGCGCCCCAGTCGTTGCAGATAAGCAATGAGGGCGGTCATCTTGGAATCCGGATCCAGCGTTACCTGCTGTGCCGCCAGGTCGTCGGCAATCAACTGTGCCTGACTGCGCGCAGTCGCCACCGCTTCGGCGATCTGCTCGTCCGAATAGGGAACACCGATCACCCGCAGAGTCTTCATCTTGCCTGCTGTCTTGTCGAAATCCACCGGATGGTTCATGAGGAACTCATAGCTCGGCATATTGGAACCGGGTGAAGTCTGGCGCGGATCCACCAGGTGGAGATAGTGCCAGAGGTTGCCATATTTCCCGCCCACGCGATGCAGGTCCGGACCGGTCCGCTTACTGCCCCACTGGAAGGGCGTGTCATAGACAAACTCATCCAGCCTCGAATAGGGGCCATAGCGCAACACTTCGTGACGGAAGGTGCGGATCATCTGGCTGTGGCAGAGATAGCAACCTTCCGAAACATAGATGTCGCGCCCCTCAAGCTCCAGCGGGCTGTAGGGACGTTGATGGAAATCGTACTCACCGGTATCCGGGAGAGCCGCCAGTGCCGCGGCATCCGGCTTGCCATGGGTAATCAGGGTGGGAATGATCTCGACCAGGCCACCCACCAGGATCGCCAGGAGAACCAGCACGGTAAACGCACCGGAATGAGCCTCTAGCAGATCGTGCCAGGGCTGACCGGAGCGGCGTTTGCCGTAACCGATCACCAGCGCCAGGACCAACAGTTCCACCAGGACCAGCGTAACAATGCTGGTCACCACGCCGGATACTCCCAGAATGACGCTGGCAACAATAATCAGAGTAGCAACCAGGACTGGAGGCGAGA
>JALXCG010000662.1 GCA_026991065.1 Gemmatimonadota bacterium
ATCGTGTTTGACGCGGTAGAGGGAGAAGAGGAAGTGGAAGAGGAGGAGGAGGAGGAGGAGGGAGACGAAGCAGCCGCCGCCGGGTAACGCAGGACGATGCCGAGCGAGCGCTCGTCGGGGTTGTTGCCGGAGAGCAGGCGGAAAGCGGCTTCCGCGTCGGAGATGTCGAACGCGTGGGTGACGATCCCCCGCAGGTCGATCCGCTGGCGGGCGAGAAAGTCGAGGAAGAGCCCCATGTTGCGGCCTTCGGTCCAGCGCACATAGCCCACCGGATAGTCGAAACCGCGCTCCTCGTAGTCAGGGTCGTAGCGTCCCGGGCCGTAGGAGCGGCTGAAGACGATGCGAGCTTCTTTGTCGTAGAAGACGCTGCTGACGCTGCGCGCGATGTCGATGCGCACGCCGCCGACAATCACCACCGTGCCGCGGTCGCGAACCATCTCTCCGGCCAGTTCCACCACCGCGCCGGCGTTGCTCGATGCAGTGACGATCACGGCGTCGGCACCGATCTGGTTGCTGAAAGCGAGAACCCGCTCGACGATCTCACTGCCGGTGCCGCGAAGCGCGAGGTCGATGCCGGCCCGGCGCGCGGTTGCTACCGCGTCGGCGTCCAGATCGATGCCGGCCACGCGGAAGCCTCCGGCGCGCAACAGACGGGCCGTGATCTGGCCGATCAGTCCCAGGCCGACAACCGCCACGGTGCCGCCAAAGGGGATCTCCGCTTGGTGGATTCCCTGCAGGGCGATCGCCCCCAGTGTGGCGAAGGCGCCATCCTCGAAAGAGACGCCGTCGGGGATGCGCGCCACCAGGTTGCGTGGCACCCAGTTGATTTCGGCGTGGCAGGCATAGCCGACGCCCGCGCAGGCGACACGATCCCCCACCGCCAGCGATTCCACCCCGGCGCCGACGGCGATCACTTCACCGGCGGCGCTGTAACCCAGCCCTTTGAGAGTATCGAGGCGCGCCCGCACCTTTCGGAGGGTGGCGCTCAGCCCTTCGCGACGCGCCGTATCAACCACTTGACGCACCAGGTCAGGGCGCTCCTTGGCCTTGCCGAGCAAGCTCTTCTGCGCGGTACGCACGGTCGACCCCTCGGTGCCGGTGCTGATGGCGCTGGCCATCGTGCGCACCAGAACTCCCCCCGATCGCAGGCTGGGACGCGGCACTTCGGCGACCTTGAGTTCGCCAGTCCGAAAACTCTGCACCACTTGCTGAATCACACCGGGCCTCCTGCGCCAAGGGCGACCGGTTGTGGCGACCGGTGCACCGCATTGCCGAGCGACGCCGAGCGGAAACCTTCGGGGCCGATCGGCGCTTCGAGTTCAATCTCTCCCGCCCAGCCGAAATGGGGGCGGAATCGATGTTTGGTGGATGGATCCACGGCCCAGGCGGGTTCGACCTCGCCATCGAGCCGGAAGAGCTGAACCGCGGCGCCGGTGAAGCGCGCCAGCGGCCAGTGACGACAAGCCATTGCTTGATAAATCGACGGAATTCGGCGCGGGTCCAGTCCCATCTCGACCGCGCATGCAAGATCGACCGCGACCGGGCTGCGACCGCCCAGGAGAAGACCGGATTCGACGCGGTCCGGACACATCGGGCCGTTGCCCTCGCCACCGATGATGCCGTCCACAATCGAGAAGTAGCGGCGCACGGGACGCTCGGCGAGGGTGCCGTCGGGGCGGCCGTAGAGCAGGATCTTGTTGAGATCGAGCACGGTGCGCCAGATGGTGTCATTGCCATACCAGTTGCCGCTGCGGACCACCTCTTCGGTGTCGCCAAAGGCGACGCGGCCGGGCTTCTTCAGGTGTCGCAGAAGGTCGGCGACCCAATCGGGCGAGCGCAGGACGAGCGCCTTGAAACGGCCCATCAGGTGGTATTCCAGAACACCGCGCAGAGAATCATTGGGGAACTGATCGCCCCCCATGCGCGGCGTGCCCTCGCTGTGATGCGGGAGGAAATTCTTCCAGCCGTTGATCCCGACCATGTTCTTGAGTGATGCGGTGATGCCGCATTTCTTGTGGGTCTTGAGCTTGGGCAGATTGATAACGACGTCGGCGCGGGCCACAGTGCCGCTGATGCGGTAGCGGTGGTGGCCGTTGCTGTGGGCGCGGTTGGTCTCGGCGACATCGAAACAGGCGCCGAAATAGCGGCCGCGGTGACCGACAAATTCCGACCCGGCGCCGAGGTCGAAATCGACGTAGCCGGCGGGATCCCCGGGCAGGCGAGTGCGGGAGACGATCACGCCATCACGGGTCACATGCTCCTCCTGACGGAGGTCGAGGATCTCGACCGGAGCGCCCCCGGGGCAGTGCTGGCGGTAGTGCGCGAGCAGGGCATCCAGGCCGGAGATGCGGGCGATCGCGGCGAAGGAGGAGTCGGTCTGGGGGCCGTCGGCGATCACCACCCGTCCCCGCCCCCGCAGGGCGATCAACACATAGTCGACGACCGCGCGAATGATTGCCGGATGGGTAATCACCTCCTCCCATGCTTGCGGCTTGAGCAGGTGGCTCTCCTTGACCCAATTGGGCTTGACCACAACCAGGTCACCGGGGTGGACCACATCGCCCAAGGGGTTCCAGTGCGGCTGATCGAGCGCGGAGCTGTCCATTGCCAGGGCGCGAAACAGCTCGCGGAGCGCGGCGTAGGCGGGATTGGGGGCGTTGGAAACCGGGCAGGATCCGGGATAGATCTGGCGCAGTTCGGGATAGGAGGCGCTGGGATGAAACGGCGCCCGGGTGGGATAGACCGGCAGAACCGCGACCGAGGCGACCGATGGTTCATCGATCTCGGCAATGAAGGTGGCTGGCGGTGCGCTCATCGGGAGGTTTCCAGGACCGCGGCCGGCCCGGATCGGACCGGGACCGTCGCCGGCAGAGAGGCCGGGAGAGGGGTGGGAAGAGTGGCGGAGCGAGAGGTGGGGGAGATCGGGCAGGAGGCCGCCGAGCGTTGCGCCGCCGCGGCGCCGAGCAATACACGCCGCATCTTTTGGGAGAACGCGGCGGCGGTGTAGTGACGGCGGTGGACCTCCTGCGCCCGTTGGCCCATGGCGGCCCGCAGCGAGGGGTCAGCCGCCAGGGTTGCCAGGGCGTCCACCAGGGCAGCCTGGTCATGCTCGGGCACGATCAGGCCGGTCACGCCATCGGTCACCACTTCCGGAATCGCGCCGCGGGCGGTGGTCACCACGGGACGCGCGGCGGCCATCGCTTCCAGAATCACGACCGGTAGCCCCTCCATGGGGTAGAAGGTCGGCAGAGCCAGGAGATCGCAGGCGTCGAGAAGTGCGCGCTTCTTCGCCCCCTGAACCACGCCGGCGAACGTGACGCAGTGTTGTAGGTCGAGGGCTTTGATCTCATGCTCCACTTGCGCCCGCAATGCCGGGCTTTCCCAGCGGCCGGCGAGGGTTAGATGGACCGCGGGGATCCGGGCGCGCAGCGCGGGCAGAGCGAGTATCAGCTCACGGAAGCCCTTGGTTTCATCCAGAACCCCCATGAAAAGGATGTGGCAGCCCCTCTTCTTCGCGGCGGTGGGCTCGATCTGCACCGGCGACGGGGTCGGGAGAGGAGGCAGATCAACGCCGTTGGCGACCACGCAGACACGGTTCGCGGGCAGCGCGGGGCCGGCGATGTGGCGCAGGTTTTCTCCCAGCACGATCAAACGGTCGATCCGCCGCAGCACAAAGTCGATCCAGCAGCGCTCCGGGCCTGAAGCGGCACCGCGAAACCTGCCGAAATGGGCGCCATGCAGATGGGCAACGACGCGGGCGCCCACCGCCTTGGCCGCCAGAATCAGGGCGGCGTCGCGCAGGAAGGCCCAGCGATTCTGACTGAGTGAGAGGTAGGCAACGCGGGGGCGAAGGCGCGCCAGGGTGGCGGCGCCGCGACCGATGTCCCGCAGGGCCACGCGTACATTGCGCAAGCGCAACTCGCCAAAGGCGCGGCCCTTGCCGGGTTCGCCGACAAACAGGTGCTGAAGCCGCAGTCGTGGATCGCCGGAGAGGTGGTCGAGGAGGGTCTGGAACATCACCGCGACCCCGTGGATGGGCGGCGGCACCGGCCCCAGCACAAGCACCTCGGTGGGAGCCGTGAGGGCTGCCCGAATGCCGGCCAGGTAG
>JALXCG010000663.1 GCA_026991065.1 Gemmatimonadota bacterium
GCCGATTCGCGTGTTTGCCAGCTGGAATGAGCGCGGCGAGGCGGGGGATGTCGAGAGACTTTACCGAGGGTTGAGGGAGCGTGGTGCCGAGCCTGGGGACATTGCGATTGTGGCTCGTTCACCGTTTCTGTTTCGCGCGATCGAGGAACATTTTCAACGGTTGATTGTCCCTTACCGGGTTCTGGGTGCGCGGCCGTTCTTGGCTCAAAAAGAGGTCAAGGATCTGCTCGCGTATTTGAAGCTGATTGCCAATCCGGCTGACCTGCTCTCCCTCTATCGGATTATCAATGTACCCCGGCGCGGCATCGGTACCACAACACTGCAGCGGGTCCAGGAGCATGCCCGCGAGGGCGGAATGGGGCTCTTCGACGCGCTGCGCACAGCCGGTTCCTTTTCCGATCTGGCCAAGAACTCGAAGACCAAGATCCTCAAGTTCTGCGCCCTGATTGACGACTTGGGACGTCGGCGCGACCAACTCGATGCCGCCCAGATTCTCGATGAGGTGATTGACGAGACGGCCTACGTCGAAGGGATTCATCAGCAAAATGTCGCAGACTGCGAAGTGCGAGAGGGCGCTGTGCGGGAACTGCAAGAGATGGCCCGGGCGTTTGTCGCCAAGAGCGGTCAGCGCGATCTCTTGAGCTTTTTGCGGGCAGTGTGCCTGCGCGGCGATGCTGATCTGTATGCGTCAACGCGAGAGCAGGTTCATCTGCTAACGGTGGATGTCGCCGCCCAACTCGTTTTCCCGCACATTATCTTGGTTGGGGTCGAGGAGGGGGTATTCCCGGTGGCGGATGGTGATGCCGACGTTGAAGCTGAGCGACGTCTCTTCTATACGGCGCTTGGGCGCGCGACCCGCAGTGTGAGCATTTGCCATGCCCGCAACAGAAAGCGGGTGGGCTCCAGTTTCCGCGGCAAGCCTTCGCGTTTTATTGCTGAGATCCCGGAGGAATTGACCGATCAAACCCAGACGTTTACCCGCGAGACCGATCTTTTTGACACGGATGTGCAGCGGTCCGATATCGCCCCCCCGGGAGCGGGGGAATGGGTTCGTTTCGAGGTTGGCGATCGGGTCCGGCACGCTGAGTGGGGCGTTGGCACGGTGCTGGAAGTTGAAGGATTGGGCCAGAATGCCAAACTTCAGGTCGGTTTTGCCGGCGGAGTGGCCAAGAAGCTGTTGATCAAGTACGCCAAACTCAGCAAAGTGAATTGAAATCACGCGAAGACCGTCCGGTGACAAGCGGGGTTGTGGCGCGGCAGTTCACACGCATCGCGATTGATCGGTTTTCGTTCTCGCCCTCGGCGCGGGATCACGCGATCGAGGTGATGCAGCGGGGCGGGGTTGTGGCATTTCCGACCGATACGATCTATGGGTTGGTCGCGCCGGCGACAGCGGATGGATGTCGGCTCCTGCAGAGCGCCAAGGGGAGGGCGGCGCGGAAGCCCTTTGTGGTTGCGCTTGTCGATCTCCCCCGCCCGGGCGGTTGGATCGAGTCGGTCTCTCTGCTGGTTCGGCGGCGCATGGAGATTCTGTGGCCGCAGCCGGTGGCAGTGTTGCTGCCGGCCGGGCCGATGGTGCCCGAGCAACTGGTCGGAGAGGGGGGCAAGGTCGGCCTGCGGCGCGCGGCCGACCCTCTCACCCAAGCCCTGGCCGCAGCGGCGGGGGGCGGTGTGATCTCCACCAGTGCGAACCTCGCGGGTAAGTCCGGCGCGCACGACGCCGATGCAATCGCCGCCGATCTGGGTGGCGCCATCGACCTGCTCCTGGATGGCGGGGCCTTGCACTCAGATGCCAAGCCCACTTCGATCGTCGATGTGACGGTGACACCGCCGCGCATCCTGCGGATCGGAAGGTGTCCGCTGGCACGCATTCGAGAGTTACTGCGGGAGAGGGTTGTTCTGGCCTGATCGGGACATTCTCTCCAGTGCGGCGCGCCCTCTCGCGTGGCCGTGGCTGTTTGCCTGCCGGACGCGTTGACCCTTGTGCCCGCAAGTGCTAGCATTTTGTGCTTTTTCCCACCGAATCCTGAATCATCTAGATCGCCCGTTGCGTCGCCGCCGATCAGTGCCGGCGCCGTGCCAATTGGAGGTTCTCATGCAGATCGTGAATGTGGGCGTTGTCGGAGCGGGAACCATGGGCAATGGAATCGCTCAGGTTTTTGCGCAGGCCGGCTACACCGTGCACGTGGTGGATACCGATCAAGCGCGTCTTGACGCCGCCATTGCAACCATCGCCAAGAGCCTCGACCGCCTGGTTCGCAAAGAGCGATTGAGCGCCGCGGAGCGCGATGCCGCCGCAACTCGCATTCACCCCACGCTGGACTTGAATGAGTTGGGGAAGTGCGAGCTGGTGGTGGAAGCGGTACCGGAGTCATTGGAGCTGAAGACTCAGATACTGCGCAAGCTCGACACGATCTGTCCTCCGGAGGCCATCCTCGCCACCAATACTTCGAGCATCTCGATCACCAAGCTGGCAACGACCACGCAACGCCCCGACAAGGTGATCGGCATGCACTTCATGAACCCGGTTCCCATTATGAAGTTGGTGGAGGTGATCCGGGGGATGGCAACGAGCAATGCAACCTGCGCCACGATCATGGAACTCTCCGAGAATCTGGGCAAGGTTCCGTGCGAAGTTAGCGACTATCCAGGGTTTGTCGCCAACCGTGTATTGATGCCGATGATCAACGAAGCGGCGTTTGCTCTGATGGAGGGCGTGGCCACCCGCGAGGCGATCGATACGGTGATGAAATTGGGAACCAATCAACCCATGGGGCCACTGACTCTGGCCGATTTCATCGGCCTGGATGTTTGCCTGCACATCCTTGGCGTGATGTACGACGGCTTCAAGGATCCCAAATATCGTCCCTGCCCGCTTCTGGTCAAGATGGTGGACAGCGGCAGGCTGGGGCGCAAAACAGGCCAGGGATTCTACGACTATTCCAAGTGAGCGCCGCGCCCGATGAGTGTTCGTCGTCCAGCGGCACGAAGGCTCGGTACGGCTGCGGTATTTGGCACAATGCCTCCACTACTCCGGCGGGCTCCGGCCCTTGCGCCGGCTGGTTGGAGAGTGGTTCCTTCGAAAAATGTAACCGGGGCGATTTCATTTTCGCTCCATGAAACTGGAAGTCAGCATGAGCCTATTCGACAAGATGGCGGACCATGACCACGAGCAGGTCGTATTCTGCCACGACGAGTCTTCCGGCCTTCGCGCGATCATCGCGATCCACAATACGACCCTCGGCCCGGCGCTTGGCGGCAGCCGCATGTGGCCCTACGAGACCGAAAACGATGCGCTCCAGGATGTGCTCCGCTTGTCCCGCGGCATGACCTACAAAGCCGCCGTAGCCGGGCTCGATCTCGGTGGTGGCAAGACCGTGATCATCGGTGATCCCAAGAAGGACAAGTCCGAGGCTCTGTTCCGCGCGCTCGGTCGTTTCATTGAGGGGCTGAACGGACGCTACATTACGGCGGAAGACGTTGGAACCAGTACAACGGACATGGCGAACATCCAGCGCGAGACCGCTCATGTGCGCGGTTGCTCGGCCGGAGCGGGTGGCAGTGGCGATCCTTCGCCGGTTACGGCTTATGGCGCTCTGCGCGGTTTTCAGGCGGCGGTCCGCTGGCAGTTGGGCACGGATGAGCTAAAAGGTCTGCGAGTCGCGTTGCAGGGGTGTGGCCATGTCGGCTATTACCTGGCCAAACAGCTTTCTGACGCCGGCTGTGAGTTGGTTGTGACCGATATCGACGAAGCCCGTTCGGCACGCCTGAAGGAGGAGTGTGGCGCGGTCGTCGTGGACACAGATGCCATTTATGATCAGGAGTGCGACGTTTTTGCGCCATGTGCGTTGGGGGCGATCCTCAATTCCGACACGATCCCGCGCCTGAAGTGCAAGGTGATCGCCGGCGCCGCCAACAATCAGTTGGCCACGGATGCCGACGGCGTAGCCCTTGCCGAGCGCGGAATCCTTTACGCTCCCGACTACATCGTCAATGCCGGAGGCCTCATCAACGTCTACCATGAAGGCCCGAACTACAATCGCGAGATGGTCATGGAGCAGGTGAGCCGCCTCTATGAGACCACACTCGAGGTGTTCCGACTTGCCAAAGAGCATGGTCTGCGTCCGGAAGATGCGGCCACGCGGCTGGCAGAGAACCGCATCGCCGAGGTGGGGCGTTTGCGCCGCATTCACCGGAGCTGATTTCGAGTGTCCGTAGCTCACCCGGACGAGTCGTCCGGGTGAGTTCACCCACTCGGCGGAGAGTGTATGCGAATCGCGTTTGCCAGCGATCACGCTGCGATTGAACTGCGCACGGTCCTGATGGATTTCGTTGCCGACCTCGGTCATGAAGTACTGGATTTGGGAACGAAGTCCAGGGAGTCATGCGATTATCCGGATTTCGCCCGTGCCGGAGCCGAGGCTCTGCAAGCGGGGCGGGCCGAGCGGGCGATTCTCATCTGCGGCACAGGGCAGGGAATGGCAATGACGGCGAACCGCTTCGCCGGTGTTCGCTGCTGTGCCTGCTCTGATGTGTACAGTGCACGCATGTCGAGGGCGCACAACGATGCCAATGCCCTGGCCCTGGGCGCTCGGGTGGTGGCGGCGGGGCTGGCTTGCGAGATTGTCGAAGTGTGGCTCAGGACCAGTTTTGAAGGCGGGCGCCATAGCCGGCGCGTGGCCAAGATCGCCGCAGTTTGATTCCTGTCCGGCCAGAACTTGAAAGGACCTAGTAACGTGAACCATTTGCCTGCGATCGATCCGGATCTCCATCAGGCGATCGCCGCGGAGTTGGACCGCCAGCGATTCACTTTGGAACTGATCGCCTCAGAGAACATGGTGCATCCAGCAGTTCTGGAAGCCGCCGGCTCGGTGCTGACCAACAAGTACGCGGAAGGTTATCCCCACAAGCGCTACTACGGTGGTTGTGACAATGTTGATGTCGCCGAAGACCTGGCTCGGAATCGGGCGTGCGAACTCTTCTCCGCGGAGCATGCGAACGTGCAACCGCATTCCGGTTCGCAGGCGAACATGGCGGCGTACCTGGCTCTGCTTGAGCCCGGCGATCGCATTCTTGGCATGGGGCTTTCCGATGGCGGGCATCTGACTCATGGGCACCACGTCAACTTCTCCGGGCGCCTCTTTGCTGTAAAGAGTTATGGCGTAGGCTCGGATGGTCGCATTGACTACGCTGAATTGGAGCAGTTGGCGCGCGATTTCCAGCCCAAAATGATCGTGGCTGGAGCATCGGCTTATGCCCGAGTTCTTGATTTTGAGCGTTTTCGGGCGATCGCGGACGACGTCGGCGCAATGTTGATGGTGGACATTGCCCACATTGCGGGCTTGGTTGCAGCTGGGGTGCACCCTTCGCCAATTCCACTCGCCGACGTGGTGACCTCAACCACTCACAAGACCTTGCGAGGTCCCCGCGGTGGGCTGATCCTGACCAAGGCCGAGCATGCCTCGGCGATCGACAAAACAGTTTTTCCCGGGATCCAGGGGGGGCCGCTTATGCATGTAATTGCAGCCAAGGCGGTTGCGTTCAAGTTGGCACTCGCCGAGGATTTCAGGGTCTATATTCGCCAGGTGGTCGCCAATGCGGCGGCTTTGGCCGCAACCCTGATCGAGCGCGGCTACTCGGTCGTCTCCGGGGGAACCGATACGCACCTCTTCCTGATTGATCTGACTCCGCAAGGAAACATCTCGGGGAAGAAGGCGGAGAGACTCTTGCACCAGGCAGGAATCACCGCGAACAAGAATACTGTGCCGGGGGAAACCAGGTCCCCGTTCATCACCAGCGGTCTGCGGGTCGGTACGCCGGCGCTTACTACGCGGGGAATGAAGGAAGTGGAGATGCGGATCGTGGGCAATCTGATGGCCGACGTACTCGACAGCCGGGGCGATTCGGTGGTCGAGCAACGAACCCAGGAACGAGTCAGGGAGTTGTGCGAAGCTTTCCCCGTCTATGGGGATCTTGGCTGAAATGCTCTGTCCCTTTTGCTCCTGCGATGACGACAAGGTTGTCGAGACGCGCAGCGCCCGGAATCACACCGCGATTCGCCGACGCCGTGAATGCACCGCCTGCGGACGCCGTTTCACTACCTACGAATCGGTCGAGCGTGATCCGATTCGCGTGATCAAGCGTGATGGCGGCCGCGAACCCTACGACCCTCAGAAACTGCGTCGGGGAGTGCGTACTGCGTGCGTCAAATTGCCGATTCCCAGTCTTGAATTGGACGCACTCCTCGATCGGGTGGAGAATCAATTGCACAATACGCTTGGAGGCGAAGTCTCGACCGAGGAGATCGGGAACCTGGTTCTCCGGGAGCTTGCGGGGCTGGATCCCGTTGCCTACATTCGTTTTGCATCGGTATATCGCCGTTACCGTGATCTCCACGAGTTTCTCGATGAGGTCGGCACCCTCTTGAAGAGCCAGTGAAGCCATTCGATTCCCAGGAAAGTGAGCAGAACGCCGGATCTGCGGTACCGCCCCCCCCGGAAGATGCGGCCGGTGGTGGCGGGCCTGCGGAGCAGGGGCTCCCTGTGTCGCGCGACGCATCTTTGACCCCTGCGGTTCGCGCCGAAGCTGAGAGCGACGGCCCCGGTGCCATGACGTTTCTCGATCACCTGGAGGAGTTGCGGCGACGCCTCCTGGTCGCGGTTGTTTCAGTGTTTATTTTTGCAGGTGTGGGGTATCATTTCGCGCCCACGGTGTTCGGTATGGCCATGGGGCGCATGCCCCAGAATGCGGATCAGGTTGACATCGGATCGGAACTCCGCGGGTTTATCTATCGTTGGGTTGGCGGCAATGAGAGTGTCCATGCGAGCGGTACGCCGCTGGAGGCGCCCTCTTCCCCGGAAATGTCGCCGTTGGAGTTGGCGCAGGCGGCGCTGGACTCTCTCCTGGCCCGCGCATTCGCGGGTGACTCTACCGCCCAGCGAGAGGTAGCAGGGGCGATCACTGCGCTGGTCGATGCTGAGAGGGTGGCTGTTTCTGATCCTTCGACCGCGGAACCGGCCGGGCACAAGGCCGAATTGATCGTCACCAGCCCCGCCGGTGCGGTGATCACCAAACTAAAGATCGCGGCATTTGTCGGGGTTGTGCTTTCGACTCCGGTGATTTTCTACCAGATGTGGATGTTCGTCATGCCCGGCCTGCTGAAGAACGAACGCCGGATCGTGCTCTTGCTCGTTGCGCCTACCACAATCTTTTTCGCATTGGGAGTCTACTTTTCCTTCCTCATTCTGCCGTTGATTACTGCGTTCTTCAGTTCCGTCGCCGCGGATCTTGGGACTGAACAGCGCTGGATCGCGGATGACTATCTGAGTTTTGTGCTCAAGATGCTTCTGGTAGGAGGTTGTTCTTTTCAACTTCCGGTAGTGTCATATGGTTTGGCGAGCGTCGGGCTGATCGGCCCGCAGACTTTGCGCCGACATCGGCGAATTGCGGTGGTCGTCATTCTCATTTTTGCTGCGGCGTTTACTCCGCCGGACCCACTTTCTATGCTTTTCATGGGAATGCCCCTCATGGTGCTGTACGAGATTTCCATCCTGGTTGCGGCGTTTGCCCGCCGCAAGGCCGAAGAAAGCTGAGCAATGTTGAAGACCCAAACGCCATTCGGAGTCATTGGCGCGGAGTTGGCCCGCTTCGAGGCGTCGTGGCTGGAAACTCTCACTGCGGATTTTTCGCTGATCCACGAGGTTTCCTCTTATCTACAGAAGATGCGGGGGAAGCGGTTTCGGCCCGCCCTAACCTTTTTGGCCGCCGGGACACCGTCCGATCCCAACATCCAGAGGCGAGTGCAGACCTCCGCGCTGGTCGTGGAGATGTTGCACACGGCCTCTCTGATCCACGACGACATCATCGATCACTCTCTCCTGCGTCGGGGCATGGGCACGATCAACGCGCGCTGGAACCGAAAGACCGCGGTGCTGATGGGGGACTACCTTTTTGCCCGGGCGTTTACAACCCTCGTGCATGAGACCATGCCGGACGTTGTCGAGATCATGGCGGACGTAACTCTCGAGCTTTCCGAGGGAGAACTGCTCCAGGAGCAGGTCATTTTTCAGCCTGATCTGGATGAGGCCAGTTATTTCCGGTTGATCGAACTCAAGACCTCTGCCCTGATCGGCGCAGCTTGTGAAATCGGTGGCGTCGTATCTGGTGCCAGTTCCGACCAACGTGCTCGACTGCGCGAATTTGGGCGCGGGCTCGGTCTTGTTTACCAGATCGTCGACGACCTTCTGGATGTTGCCGGCAGTGAGGCTTGCCTTGGCAAGCCGGTGCATGCTGACCTCGAGCAGGGCAAGGTGACGCTGCCGTTGATCTGCGCCCAGCAGCACGCGACGGATGAGGAGCGGGGGCGACTCCGGGAGATTTTCGCTCACGGCTTGCAGCGGCGTGAGCCGGCAGATGGGAGTCCCCCACCTGACTTGGGTTCATTGCCACCGGTTCATTGGGAAGAGGTCGAGGCGTTGATCGAGCGTTATGACGGTGTTCGGCACGCCCGGGTGCGCGTCGCGGAGTTGGCGGATGAAACCCGAAGAGTTTTGCACTCAGGAGTTGCTCCGGCGATCGTTGCGCGACTCGAGCCGGTTCTTGATTTTGTCCTCGCTCGCGATCATTGATGATGATTGCGGATTGGAGACTTCAATAGATGGCACTGCGCAGCCAAAAAAAGCCACTCGGACTGGTGCTGATAATTCTGATACTGGGCATGCTGGTTGGCAGTGTGCTGGGAGAGTTGATCGGTGAGTTTGTGGTTGACGGCGTAGTGAAAGATTTCTTCACCCGCTCGATTACTGCGGGTTTCGGGCCCGCGCCACTGGACTTGGTCGTTGTGCAGTTGACTCTTGGGATGCGCGTCAAACTCAATGTGATCAGTGTTGTCGGCGTGGCCCTGGCCGCCTATCTTCTGCGATGGTACGAATGAGAATAGCGATGTGGGGCTTTGTCCTCCTTGTTTTGCCCGCCGCTGGTTGCGGTGATGTCTCTGGAGATCTGCCGAGTGGCTTCTCCGATCGCGGGGGTCTCGATCGCCAAGTAGTCCGGGTTTCGCTCCCGGCCAACCGCAGCGCGTCGGTTTTTGCCGAGAGCGCGAATGGCAGCGCATTCGCAATTCATGTTGGAGAGCGAGAGGGGGTTCGCGCAACCAGCATCCTGCGATTTTCGCTGGCGGACTCGCTCGGCAACCCCTTCTTCACTTCAGATGACACGCTTCTCGAAGCCAATCTGACCTTGACTTCATTGCGCAAGAGGCCGTTGACGGGCGTGCAGACTGTCGATGTTTGGGCAGTCTGTTCCGATTGGGATGAGAGCGAGTTGGTCACAACAACCGAAACGCCACCGACGCCAATCGAACACCTGGTCTGTGGTGATGCGCCCATCGGTCAGATGGAGTTCTCCGGGGGAGACACCACCAGTGCAACCCTTGCCATCTCCCTTGAGCAGATAGACCGCTGGATGCTTGAGCCGGAGAACAACTTTGGGATCGCTCTGTTGCCGGTGGCTGATTCTTCGATGGTGGCGATCTCTTCTCAGAACGCAGCGTTTCCCCCGCACCTCGACATCGTCACACGCACGGGGGGGCGCTCTCGGGTATTCTCGCTGGAGCCGGAGGAAGACACGTACGCTGTCGCGACCACGGTTCCGGCCCTGTCCGGGGACGCGGTGATCACCGTGCAGAACGGGCTTGCAAGGCGCGCCCTGCTCGCCTTCGACACGAGTTCGATCCCGCATGGAGCCACGATTCTCGCCGCCAAACTGGTTCTTTTTCCGGCGGCATCGCACACTTGGGCTTTCAAAACCGGCTATGGTCTGGAGGTCTATGAAGCGGTGGCTGAAAACTGGAGCGGATCCTATCCAAACTTGGATGAGAACCCGACCCCCGGAACGACGGTTGACCTTTTCGACTTGGCGGGCCTTTTGGCTGATAGCTTGGCTCTCAATGTCCAGGTTCCGGTACAGGAATGGGTCAACCAGGCGAGCAGCAATCAGGGGTTGCTCCTGCGCACCACGTCCGAGGTTGGCGACGTTTCCTATTTGGGATTCTACGCAGGGAGCGCGGCTCCCCCGGATTCACTGCCGCGACTGGAAGTACACTTCGTGCCAGCCGCTGATCCTCGTTTTGGCGGGGGCTCCTCATGAAAGCCCAATTCTTTTCCGGTGGGGGGGGGCTTTTCTCCGGGCGTCGGGTTTCTCCTCTGTTTCTTGGTGTGCTGCTGGTCGGCATGTGGGGGCTCTTTGGTAGCCCCCGCCCGGCTAGCGCGGACACAGTTTTTTCTTTGGATGGAGTGGGTGAGCCGCTGATTGGCAGCGACGTTCGGGCCTGGGGAATGGGCGGGGCGGCGATGGCGCTAGGTGACGGGCGCTCCTACTCTGTACTCAATCCCGCAACTGCAAGGGTGCGGGAGCAGGCCGTCCTGTCCGTCACGGCGGCTCCTGGATTTCTGCGGACCACTGGTCCTGACGCGGTCCTGCATCGAGAGGGGTTCGCCCTCGATCTGGCTCATCTGCTTTTCCCCCAGGCCGGCAACGGTACACTCTCGCTTTCGTTGCACAGGTTGGCATCCTTTAATACACCGCGAATCGAATCCCAACTGGCGATCGACGGCGATGTCTATCGTCGATCAGCACAATCCAGCGGGAGTCTGACCGCAGCCGGTGTCGGCTACTCTGTCGATTGGGGCAACTGGTCTCTCGGTGGCAGGGCTGACTACCTGTTCGGCAGTGCCCGCGAGGAGTGGATTGTTGCCTTTGAGGCGGACACTCTCTTCTACGACTCTTCCGGGCGCGCCGTGTCGATCCGTGACCAGGTTGATCAGCAGAGCACATCGATCTTGGGGGCGGGGATTTCCTTTGGGCTGCTTTATCGCGGAGAGATTTCGGTGGGAGCAACCCTTAACTGGTCTCCGTGGGCCGAGGGGCATGCCACGACTGCGGGGCTGGCGTCGGGGCTTTCCGAGTCTCAGGCTGTGGACTATGAACTGCCGCTACGGATCGGCGTGGGGGGGGCGTGGCAGCCCGGACCGCGGCTGACCTGCGTGATCGACGGCGAATGGTCCCGTTGGTCCAAGTTTCGCTACGACGGTGAATATCCCGATGATATCCGGGATTCCTATCGATTGGCCGGGGGGATCGAGTGGTACGCGGGAGCCGCTGGAACCTTCCTTGAACACCATCTCCCGTTGCGTCTCGGAGCTGCCTACACGCCGTTGCCGTACGCGGCGCGTGAGACCGGAGGTGGTCGAAGCCGCGTGGGCAAGGGGCTTCTCACCCTGGGTTCCGGCACCTCCTTTTCAAAGGGGCGGGGCTGGATCGACGTGGCATTTGAGTATGGATTCAGATCGCACGCTGCGATCCAGGAGCAGGAGTTCCGTCTTCACATCTCCATCTCCGCAGTGGAGAAGTGGTCTCGCAAATTCTGATAGATCAAGCATGATACCGATTCTCATCTATCACTCGATCAATGAGCCGCGCCGCGACCATGTATGGGGAGTTCTGTCTCTTCCGCCGGCAGTGTTTGCCCGGCAGATGGAGTACCTTCGCCGTGCCGGATTGGCGCCGATCACTCTCCAGGAGGCGTACGAAGGCCTGCAGAACCCTGCGCTCCTGCCGCCGAATCCCGTGGTGGTTACTTTCGATGACGGCTATCTCGACAACTGGCTTTTCGCTTTTCCCATTCTCGAGAAGTACCGGATTCCGGCGACCGTCTTTCCTCCCAACGCCTTTATCGATCGGCGACCCGGCCTGCGCGAACGTCGCGGCATCGCTCCTGGCGATCCCGCCTCCTATGGATTCATGAGTTTTGACGAACTGCGCCAGATGGAAGCCTCGGGACTCGTTCGGATTGAATCGCATTCGATGACTCACGGCGAAATCACCGTGGGGCCTCGGATCCTCGACTTCCACCACCCGGACGGAGACGCTTACTGGCTTTACTGGCAGATGTTTCCGGAGCGTAAACCGGGCTGGCTCACGGTTGACTACCGCGCCGAGATTCCCCTTGGTGTACCAGTCTACCAACATACCTATGCGATGGTGGAACGAGCCTGGAACACGCCGGGGGAGGAGCGCCAAGCGTGTATTGAACACGTCGCCGGAAACGGGGGGAGCGCTTTCTTTCAACGCGTGGGCTGGCGTGAAGAACTGCGCGCCGTGGCGGCAGAGGCTGCCCCGAGTGACCGTGATTCGCAGGAGCGGCGCGAGTCCGAAGCTGCCTATCGGGAGCGGGTCATGCGGGAACTGCGTGATAGTCGGCGTGAGCTTGAAGAGGCAATGGGACACGAGGTTCGCTTCCTCTGTTGGCCTTGTGGCCTCTACAATGAAACCATTCGGGCGTGGGCGCAGGAGGCTGGGTTCTGGGCGACATTGACCTGCGACCAGCATTCGAATCACCCCGCGCAGGATCCGACGCTGCTGCATCGCCTCTATTTTGGTCAGGACGAGCGCTACCTCCGGAGTCCCACGAACCGCTTGCTGAATCTGCGTTTTCGGGGCACCCTCAAGAGCGCGCATGGCTCGCCCGTGGGCAAGATCATGACTGTCGCCGCCAATCGTTCGATGGCCCTGATCGACTTGGCGCGTCGGAAAGCCGGGAAGACCCGGTCTTACCGCGCAATCAAGGCTTCGGGATAATCTTTGGTGACCTTGGGTGTGCCGTCACACGGGGTCAAGTCGCGCCGAAAATGAGTCGATCACCGAAGAAGAGTTGAGGGCCGAATTTGCAGCCGTTTCTGAAATCTGATGAGCCGCCGAGTTCTCTATGTTAGCTTCTTTTGTTTACAGAGAAACCAACTAGCCCGGCCTGCCCGCCCGATCCATCCACGAAGGTTCGTTTGCCATGAGTGATTCTCCGGCCACGCCAACCCATGCAGATTTGCGCGTGCTTGATGACTCAGTTCGCACATTCCCATTGCAGCCTTACCTGGCGCCAGTGCTCGCGTCGGCCCAGGTTCGCGGTCAGCTCGAAGCGCTGCTCCAACGGTTGGGATTGCATGTCATCGAACGCGACTCGTTGAGCGTGGCACTGAACGGTGTCGATCCGAACGTCGGAACCACCACGATGGCGGTTGGGCTTGGATGGATGCTGGCCACTCGCCACCATCTACCTACTCTGATTCTCGGTGCTGATCTACGTGCCGTGGACTCCGAAGGAGACTCCCGAGCCATACGCGGATTGCGCGATGTACTGGCGGGGAATCTATCGATCAGTCAGGCGATTCACCATTCGGAATTCGACAGTCTCGATGTTCTACCGGCCGGCTCTGGAGAGACACGCCTCGCCGGCTCCGATTTTGGTCGCATACTGCGCGAGATGGAACGTTCCTATAAGACGATCGTCGTGGATACCGCACCAGTACTGAACTTTCCCGAAAGCGCGCTCATCATGGCCAGCGCTCACGCCACGCTTTTGGTCGCGAAGCACCAGCACACCAGTCGCAAACGGCTGTCGCA
>JALXCG010000664.1 GCA_026991065.1 Gemmatimonadota bacterium
AGATGTGCCTCTCTGAACCCGACCCCGATCCCATCATTGCCCCCCCCGGCTACGATCCCGAGTCTCCGTTTGATTTCGAAGAGACCGCGACCGACTCCGCCTCCCCCTCGGCGAGCCATGCGCCCACACCGACAGGTGATCTTGCGGAGGAGTTGCGGCGCGACCTGAACCCCGCTCAGTGGCAAGCGGTCAGCAGTGCCGACGGCCCGCTGCTGGTGGTCGCGGGCGCCGGAACCGGTAAGACCAGGGTCATCGTCTACCGTGTGGCCTATCTGGTGAGCCGCGGCCTCGACCCCTCTTCGATTCTGCTGCTCACTTTCACCCGACGCGCGGCGGACGAGATGTTGCGCCGGGCGTCGCTCCTGCTCAATCGCTCGGTCGACGGCGTGGCCGGTGGAACCTTTCACTCGTTTGCCAATGCCCTCCTGCGCCGTTATGGAAGCGCGCTCGGCGTGGCCCCGAATTTCACCATTCTGGATGCCGCCGATGCCGCTGACATCTTGGGCTATCTGCGTTCCGCGCTGGGGCTGGCGGGGCGGAAACAGCGTTTCCCGCAAAAACGCACCTGCCTGGCGATGCTCAGTGCAGCGACCAATCGCGACACAGAACTGGCGGATGCCGTACAGGATCGCTGGCCCCACCTGGCCGAACACACCGCGGATCTACACCGTCTCCACCAGGCCTATCGCGACTACAAGATCGAGCACACGCTTCTGGACTACGATGATCTGTTGCTCTACGCCCGCGAGTTGCTCACTTCCGACCCGGCTCTCTGCACGGCGGTGGCGGACAGCTTTGCTCACATCCTGGTCGATGAATACCAGGACACCAACCGCGTCCAGGGAGACCTGGTGCGCCTGCTGGGAAAACGCCACGGCAACATCATGGTGGTCGGCGATGATGCCCAATCGATCTACCGCTTTCGGGGCGCAACGATTGCCAACATTCTCGACTTCCCGCGCCAGTTCGCCACCGCGCGGCGCATCACCCTGGAGCGCAACTATCGTTCCACACAAGAGATCCTGGATCTGGCCAACGCCGTCCTGGCTGCGGCGCGAAACGCCTATCCAAAGGTCCTCATCGCCCCCGGGGCGCGCGGCCCGCGGCCCCGCCTGATCGCTTGCGACTCCGAAAACATCCAGTCGAAGCTGGTCGCCAACCGAATACTCGAGCTTACGACCCAGGAAGACGTGCCGCTGAGTTCGATCGCGGTTCTGTTTCGCTCGGCGTTCCACTCTTTCGACCTGGAACTGGAACTCAAGCGTCGTCAGATCCCCTTCGTCAAGCACGGCGGCTTCAAGTTCACGGAGACAGCGCACGTCAAGGATCTGATCGCTCACTTGAAAGTGGTGGACAACCCCAAGGATGAGCCGGCGTGGAGGCGCATCCTGACCCTGCTCCCGGGAATCGGCGACACAACCGCGCGACGCATTTTCCAGCAGATCGATCCCGCCAACCCCTTCGACTTCTCCGCCCTGCGCGGTGTCGCCCGCGTCAAGAGCGCGCTGACCCGGCTCGGCCCGGCCCTGCAGGCCATCGCCCGCCAGCGGGCAACCCCGGCGCTCGCGCTGCAGATGGCGCTGGACTACTTCGAGCCGATCCTGCGGGAACACTATGAAGACCACCCACGGCGATTCACCGACCTGGAGCACGTGGTCGTCATGGCGGCCAGGCACGATTCGCTGCGCTCCATGCTTGACGAGTTTGCCATCGAACCTCCCAACCAGTCTCTGGAAGAGGGGGAGCTGGCAACCACCACGGCCACGCAGGAGGAGCGCCTGGTGCTCTCCACCATCCACTCCGCCAAAGGGCTGGAATGGGACGCCGTTTTTGTGCTGTGGAATCTCGACGGCCGCTTTCCCACGTTCCGTGTCCTGGAGGACGAAGAGGAGCTGGAGGAGGAGCGCCGGCTCCTCTATGTGGCGATCACCCGCGCGCGGCAGGAGTTGGCACTCACCTATCCGGTCGGTGTTTGGGACCGCAGCGGAAACTATCTGGCCACCCCCTCGCTCTTTGTGCGCTCACTCCCTCCCGACATCCTTGAGCCGTGGCGCGCCACTGCCTCCGGCCTGGGGCTGGATGACCGCATTCGCCTGGAGCCGATGATCGTCCGCGAAGCCCCCCGCAAGACCACCGCTGACTATGCCGCGGACGACTGGGAGGGCGAGGAGTGGAATGAGTCCCAACTGCGCCGGCGACGCAAGCAAACCGACCGAAGAATTCTCGGCGATCTTTCCGACGATGACTGGACCTACGAGGTCGATGACGACTGCGAATCGTGAAACCCACTGCGCGCCAAGTGACTTCCGCCAGAGAGCCGGATTTTCACCAGATTCTCGCCTCTTCGCATGAGTTTTGTGTTGACATCCCGAAGAGGTTGTCCACAAAAACAACTTACGCGCACCGACCGAATTTTCTCAGGAGAAAATCCCGCAACCATAAGTCATCAATGGACATACATAGACTATACAGTGTTTATCCCCAGCGAATCGGCGAGTTCTCCACAAGTTATCCACAAGCAAAAAGGGGCGCCGAAAAGGCGCGTGCCGGCAGGGTGCCCTAGGAGCCATTCCAGGCGGCCACGCGGTCGCGCAAAGCTCTCCTCCAGCCCTCCGCGCGCTCAGGGTGGGCAACCCAGCGGTCGAGCAACTGCAGCAGCAGATCTTCACGCGCCACCGGGGCATCGGCAATCGCTCCCTCGATCAACTCGAGATAGACCGGCACCGGTGAAGCGACCAGTGGCAGCAGGGCGAGTTCGTCCGCGGAGAAGGGCCGCGTGCGGTGGGCGGCCTCCAGGGCCGCGAGTGCCCCATCCAGGTCCTCAGTAACCCGCCCACGAGCGATTTCGCCCAGCAGACCTTCCCAGACCACGCCGGTTGCGATCCGCTCCGGCCAGGCCAGCACCACAGCCTGCTTGGAATCGAGGAACAGATCCTGGGGCGAAGGCGGCGCGATCACAAAGGCGCGTCCGCCGGCGGCATCCCAAACAGCCGACTCATAGGCCCCGGCAAGAGTCGGCGCCAGCTCCGCATCCGCCTTCGCCAGTTGGAGATAGGAATCGGCGATCGCGGCCACCCGGTCACCAATCGCGGCCGGCAACACGGCCAGAAGCCCCGAACCGGGATCGGCCAGGCGCTGCGCGCGCGCCACTGCCTCTTGCTGGCGTTTCACCCACTGGCGACCAGACTCGACCCGCGGCCAGGTCAGGTGGTTGCGCGCGCCAATGGCAAGCGTTCCCGCACACTTTCCCAACTGCGTCATCACCACCACATCCCATTGCGGCGGCAGCGGGCGAAACCCGGGCGGGATCACCAGATAGGCGTAGAGAGCATCGCCGCGCGTGACGATTTCTCCCTCCGCCGCCCGGCGCGGCGCAAGCACACTCTGCGGACAGGTCTGGCGCAGATGCAGGTGCGCGCGCAGGGAGTCGGTGACGCGGCGGGCCGACTCCGGGGATGCGGGATAGACGCGCAACTGCCCATGGTCACCGTCCGCGGTGCGGATCAACACCCGCGTCATCTGCTGCGGGTCCCCCTGAGCCTGGAGCGGTTCACCGCGGATCCCGAACTGCGCCAGCACTTGCTGCAGTTCGCCGTGGGTGGCTGCGGGGGAGGGGGAATCGCCGGCGGGGCCAGTGGGAGTTTTCATCTTCATCATTCCATGTTCTGTGAGACAGGTTCAACGACGCAATCGAGTAACGGTGCCGCGGGTTCCATCTACCTGCACCGCTTCGCCGGCGACCAGAATCGTGGTCGCATCGGCGACCCCCACGACCGCGGGGATGCCCGACTCACGGGCCAGAATGGCGGCGTGTGAGAGCGCTCCGCCCAGCTCCTGGACCAGCGCCCCGGCGTGGGCGAAGACGGGACTCCAGGCAGGGTCCGCGGCGCGGGTGACCAGAATCGCACCGGGGGAGAGGGCAGCCAGATCGGCGCCGCTGCGGATATGACACACCGGCCCGCTCACACAGCCGGAGGATACACCCAATCCGCGCATGAGCGGTGCCCGGTGAGTGGGCCGCCGCGGCTCAATGCCGCCAAGAGAGTGGGCCGCGGGCGTCGGATTCAGGGCAAGCCGCCCCTCCAGTGGAGGAACCGCCCCACCGG
>JALXCG010000665.1 GCA_026991065.1 Gemmatimonadota bacterium
GGTGGGCGGGAGCGGTGCAGCGTCAAACAAGATTTGGAAAGAAGAAGAGATCCGCGCGGAGGAAACCCCAAAAAAACAGGGATGGAGCGTCGGCTGGGTCGATATCTCGGAGTGAAATCCGTTGCGTCGTCCAAACCAGAACCCTGGTCACGCCTGAGGCCGTTTACCGACTGGATCTTCTCCGCCACCCATGACGACTCGCCATCAACCGCTGCTTTTCCGGTTGCTGCTGCCCGCATTGCTGCTCTGGCCATTGCTGGCCGGCAGTAACGCGCCGGCGACGAAGCCGACCGAGTTTACGGTCAAGGGCGCCTATCTTTACAACTGCGCGCGCTACGTCCACTGGCCGGAGAGTGCGCTCGGGGCGCAGACTCCGGCGTTGGTGATCGCCATTCTGGGCCAAGATCCGTTCGGTTCCGAGTTGGACGACCACCTGCATGACCGGTTGGCGCAGGGCCGGCCGCTGCGGATTGAGCGGGTGGAGAGCGTGGCGGCGGCGGCCGAGGCTCACTTGGTCTTCATCTGTGCGTCGGAGTCGGAACGATTGCCGGCGCTGTTGCGGGCCCTGCGGGGGCGGCCCTGTTTGACGGTAAGCGACATTCCGGGCTTCGCCCGGGCCGGGGGAATTGTCGAACTCGCCCGCGAGAAGCGGCGGGTGCGCTTGCGGATCAACCGTGCCGGTGAACGCGCGGCGGGACTCGAGATCAGTTCCCGCCTGCTCCAGATTGCGGAGATTGTCCATGAATAGTCAAGAGCGACCGCGACGGGGGAACGGGAGAGTGGTGTGTCGAGACATCGTTTCGACCCTGCGCCCGGTCGGTGCCATCGGACTCCTGGTCGCCGGCGCGGCAGTCGCCACGGCGGAGTCGGTGGATCTTTTCGACCTCGAGCCGGAAGCGCTGACCGAGGTGGTTTTCGCCGCCTCCAATCGGGCCCAGGCGGCAACCGAGACCGCCACGCATGTCTATGTGATCACCGCTGCCGAGATTGCCGCCAGCGGCGCCACATCGCTCGACCAGGTGCTGCGCCGGGTGCCGGGGTTCCAGGTGCGCACCTGGCTCTGGGGGTTTACCAACACCTCGCTGCACGGCCTTTTGGGAGGGTCGCCGATCAATGAGCGGCTGCTTTGGCTGGTCGATGGAATCCCCTTCAACGATGTCCGCGACGGCGGCATCTGGACCGATCCGACCATTTTCCCGCTGGAGAACATCGCCCGCATCGAAGTGGTACCGGGGCCGCATTCGTCGGTGTGGGGGTCGAGTGCGTTTCAGGGCGTGGTCAACATCATCACCAAGAGCACGGCGGAACTCTCCCGGCGCGGCGACTACTCGGTCTCTTACGGCGCATTTCACACGCAGACCGCGGCGGTGGCCCTGCCGCTCGCCGCTGACGGGGTGGAGAGCACGCTCTTCGCCAACCTCTACGCCACCGATGAACACCGCCTGGTGTCGGACCACTCCGGCAAGCAGGCGGCCTGGATCTACGGCAAGAGCCGGGTCGGCGGATTCTCCTGCGCCTATGGCGCCCGCCTGGCCGATTTGAAGTATCCGTCGGTCTTTGCTTCACCTTACGAGCATTACAGCGAGGGCCGCAGCGAGTATTTCGGTCACGCGCGCCATGTGTCCGAATTCGGCGGCGCTGGTTCTCTGCATCTGCTCACCGCCTTTCACGCCTGGAATGACCGTTTCTACGATTTTGGCGATGTGCCCGGATTGCAGTATGAGCAGACCTCCTACCGCTGGCACAACTCACTGCAATGGATCCTGCCGCTGCGCAGCGCCGACAAACTCGTGGTCGGTCTCGGCACCCGCTCCGATTTCTACGATGGCGACGATTTCCGGCCCGGCCACAGAACGATCCGGGAGACCCAGGTCAATGGTTATCTGGAGTATGAGGCGCGGCTGGGAGAGCGGCTCTTGCTCTTCGGCGGCGGCCGCATCGATACCCCCCGGGGAGAGGATCTGAGCCTCCACCCGCGCGCCGCGCTGCGTTTTCAACTGCACCCCCGCTGGGCGCTGCGGGCGCTCTATTCGAGCGCCTACCGCGAGCCTTCCTACTGGCACCGCTACATCGACACGGTCGATGCCAGCGGCAATCCCGATCTGCGTTCCGAGGAACTGCGCGGGCTGGAGCTGGCGCTGGAGTTCGAGAGCAGCGCGCTGTCGGCGTCGGCGATCGGCTTTCACCAGACGGTGGAGGATGGAATCCTGGAGATCTATGACCCGACGCTGGCGGAGCCGGAATATCTGCAGTATGGGATCTTCGGCAAGTTCACCCCGGTTCAGGCCGACGGCAACTACGACATCGATGGTCTCGACCTGGTGGGGTCGCTGCATCTGGCGGATTCCGGGCTGCGCCTGGACGGCTGGTACTCCTACCTCGACTCGCGCCTGCCGGATGGTCGGGATACCCCATACGACGCCAAGCACAAGGCCTATCTCGGCTGCCGCTGGAAAGTGCGCGACGGGCTGGAACTGGCGACCGGTGGCCACTGGGTGAGCCGCACCCGCGACGCTGAACTGGAACATGCGCCGGTCGATCCGGAGAACCCGGCGGCGGGAACGATCGGTCGCCGGCCGGTGCCCGCCTACTGGATCGGCGAGGCCGGGGTGCGCTGCCGTTTGCCGGCTGGTTTCGGGCTCGCCGCGTCGATCTGGGACTGGGGCAACGACACCTATGAGCAGTATCTCGGCTCGTCACAGAAAGGGCGCCTGTGGCGGCTGCGCCTGGAGTATCCCTACCGATGACCAAACGCCTGCTGAATCGCCTGTTGAATCAACCGATTGCGCGCAAGCTGCAGCAGATTGTCCTGCTCGCCAGCACTGCGGCGCTGCTCCTGGTGGGGTCTCTGATGGTGACTGTGCACAGTCGCGACTACAGTCGCGACCTGCAGAAGCGCGTCGCCACCACCCTGGCGATGGTGGGGCAGAACTGCAGTGCATCGTTGCTTTTCGACGATCGCCGCACGGCCGCCGAGGTGCTGCGTAGCCTGGAGCAGGATCCGCGGATTCTCCGCGCGACTCTCTACACCACGGGTGGCGAGGTGTTTGCCTCCTACGCCAAAGCCGAGTCGGCGGGCGGCGCCGGAGCCGAGCCGGCGGGTGCCGCTGCCGCCGCGTCCCCGGCGCACACCGAGATCAGCGGCGACGAAATTCACCACTGGCAACCGATCCAACTCGACGGCGAGGTTGTGGGCCTGCTTTACGGAGTGGCCAGTCTGGCCGAACGGGCCCTCTTCTTCCGCCGGCAGTTGCTGATTTTTGGCGGAGTCACCCTGCTGAGCTTGACCCTGGTGGCGCTGCTGATTCAGAAACTGCAGCGCCTGGTCACCGCCCCGATCCTGGCCCTCGCCGAAACCGCTGAAGAGGTGCGTCGCCGCCACGACTACGACTTGCGCGCGCGAAAGCACGCCGCCGATGAATCGGGGATCCTGGTGGATGCCTTCAACGCCATGCTGGAGGAGATCCAGGCGACCACTGTGGCGCGCGAGTTGGCGGAGGAGGCGAGCCGCGCCAAGAGCGAGTTCCTGGCCACCATGAGCCACGAGATCCGGACCCCGATGAACGGCGTCCTGTCGATGACCGACATCCTCCTCGACACCGACTTGAGCGACGAACAGCACGACTACCTGCGCACCATCCGCTCCTCGGCCCAGGCGCTGATGGTGATCATCAACGACATCCTCGATTTCAGCCGCATCGAGGCCAAGAAAATCACCCTGGTGCCGGCGCCCTTCGACCTGCGGGCGATGATCGAGGATCTGCTCCACCTGCTGCGCGCCCAGGCTTGCCAGAAACGGCTTTGGTTGACGCTTCACTTCGAGCCCACGGCAATCCGCGGTCTGGAGGGCGACGCCGGCCGGATTCGCCAGATCCTCGCCAACATCGTCGGCAACGCCGTGAAGTTCACCGACCGCGGCGGAGTTTCGGTCAGCGTGGAGTGTCAGCCCCTGGAGCACGATCCGCGCCGCGCGCAGCTCAAGATCGCGGTTCGGGACACCGGCGAAGGGATCGCCGAAGAGCAGCTCAGTCGTCTCTTCCATCGCTTCTCCCAGGCCGACAGCAGCGCCACCCGCAAGCATGGCGGCACCGGTCTCGGG
>JALXCG010000666.1 GCA_026991065.1 Gemmatimonadota bacterium
CACGGCACGAGCCACTGGTTGGGAATGGATGTGCATGATGTCGGCGACTACAAAGTCTCCGGCGAGTCCAGGGAACTACGGCCGGGGATGGTGCTCACTGTTGAACCAGGGCTCTATATCCGCACCGGTGAAGCCGATGTAGCAGATGAACTGCTGGGCATCGGTGTGCGCATCGAAGACGATGTGGTCATCGGCGCGGCGGGGCCGGAGATTCTGAGCGCCGACCTGCCGGTGGCGATCGCCGCGGTTGAATCTCTGATCGGTACCGCCGCCGAAGCTTAGGAGCCTGTCGCGCACTGGTTTTCGAGCCCTGTGTTCAGGGCGAAGTGAAGGCAGAGGGGGACAGGCTCCAGGTGCCTCTACGAGGCGCCTCAGGGTGCTCGTGCCGGACGGGTTGGCATTGTGCTATATTATGTAGTTATCTGGATCTGTTGGCAGAACCCGCTGCCGGCGCGGGACGCGGCCTCGAGAATCCCTGGAGGAGGGTGGCCACCATGCGAAGACATTGTTCACTGATAGCTCTTGCGGTGCTCTTTGCGGCGGGGCACGCGCAAGCGGTCAATCGTGTTGGTGAAGTCCTGCGCGTACCGAGTGAATATGGTTCCATCCGCGCTGCGCTGCGGGTGGCTCAAAGCGGGGACGAGATCCGCATTGCGGCGCGGTCCGATCCCTATTTCGAGCGCATCGTGATCGATTCAGGCATTTTTCGCTCTCTGCGGTTGGTCGGCGAGGTGATCGATGGTGAATACCCGATCATCGCCAACCGGGGCGAGGAACGCGGCGTGATCGAGATCCACAACGAGGCCAATCTGCCGGTGGATGTCACGGTCGAGCACCTGATCATTGATGGTCTTGGACACGACGCCTGGTATGGCGTGAAGGTGTTTAATTCGCCCGCTCCCGACCGCGATCAGGTTTACAACCATCTGACCGTCAACGATTGCATCATTGGACGTTGCGTGTTTGGCATCGAAGTCGGCGAACGCAGCGGCACCGAAGGCTGCAGCGGGCAGTGGGGAGCCGCCGATCGGGCGAAACTCATCTACAGCCGGTCAGAGGTTCAGGTGACGGACAACATCATCTACGACATGGCCAAGGATGGGATCAATTTCTACCGCGTCGAGGGGGAGTTGAGCGGGAATCTGATTTTTCGCAATGGCGATGAGGGATGCCACACGACCGACGCGCGGCAACTGCTCGTGCAGCACAATATCTTTACTCACAACGGACACATGAACCTCCACTTCCAGTTGGGAGAGGCGTGTGTCGCCGCCAACAACTTGATTGCACGCTGTCAGCGGGCAAAAAGAGGTTACGGCGGTTATGGCGTGGTGGTGGGGGGGAGTTTCTCGGACGATTTGATTCTGATCGAGAACAATGTGATCGAGGAGAACCTGGCGGCCGGGATCCGTGTGCAGCCGACCGAGGTGCGCCTTGATGCTGTCTCCTGCATTCCGGTGATTGCCAAGGTTGCGGTGCGGAACAACATCATCTGCTCGAATGCCTGGGCGGAGCCGGACTCGGCCGGTCTGGACCACGAGGTCTATTTTCAGCGCCGCGAATTGCCGGGGATGCGCCTGGACCTCGAGCACAATCTGTTTAGAGCGGCGGACAAAGCAGTCTATGGGATGTCTTTGCCGAACAGCAATCTGGTCAATTCAGAGCAGGTTTTCACGGTGATTCCGGACTCCACCGAGTTTGCGGATGTGACTTCGCTCAGTGAGGCTTGGGATGTTCTGCGCGGTTACGAACTGAATGAGCTTTCGCCGGCGATCGATGGCGGCGATCCGAGGCCGCAATACGATGATGCTCCGGGCGGGTTGAGCAAGGGCGAACCGCGCAACGACCTGGGGCTTTTCGGAGGTCCGCGGGCAATCTGGCCGTTTATGGATGTAGTGGATCAGCGCTTGCGACGGCTGGGGCGACAAGTTGATCAGCAGGCGGGTTCCCGGAGGCCGGGATCGCGCACGGGAAGCACAAAGGCAAACCGATCAGGTCGCAAAATGGGTTCGAAGTCGGTCCGTTAGTGCGTCGAGGTTGGGCAGATAGAGATCGACCGCGGATGCGACGCGGTCCGGGTAGCGGCCGAGAGCCGACGGCAAGCCGACTGTGAAGACAGCAGCGGCCCGACCGGCCTGCGCATCGGTAATCCCATCGCCAACCATAATCGCATTCTTCGCCGGCGTGTCGCAGCAGCGCAGAGCGTGCAGAATCATTGCCGGGTCCGGTTTCTTGGTAGGCAAGGAATCGCCGCCCAGCAGGATCGTCAGATAGGGGGCGATGCCGAGCGCTGCCACCAGTTTGCGCGCCGGCTCTTCCGGCTTGTTGGTGACGACGCCGATCCGCGCGTGGGGGGCGACAAACTCGAGCAGCTCAGCGGCTCCCGGCAGGAGGGCGGTGGCGTCGTGCAGGTGAGCCAGATAGTGGGCGCGGAAGATGGGCAGGGCGGTTGTTGCCGCGGCCGCCGCCAGCGGCAAGGATCCCTGGAGCACCCCGGCGGCGGCGATGGCCCGGGCGATCAGGGAGAGAACCCCGTCGCCGACGTAACGGATGATCTGGCGCTGCGGCAGGGGTGGTAACTCCAGATCATGCAGCATGCGGTTGATCGCGGCGGCGAGATCCTGGCCGGAATCGACCAAGGTGCCGTCCAGGTCGAAAAGGATCGCACGGAGGGGTGTCGGAAGCGCTGGTGCGGGGGATGACGGCATGATGGCTGCTGTTGAGGGGGGAAGTGCTATTCTGAATGGATGCTGAGCCGGGCGCCGGCGCTGCAACTCTCCCTGGCGGGCGGGTCGGCTGGCGGGCATGCCGCGGTAGCAGACGATGAGAGGCGATCATGGACGCAGCGGTGGTGGTTTGGCAAGTGGTGTTGGCGGCGGGAGCCTCGCGGCGCATGGGGCAGTCCAAGGCGTGGCTGGATCTTGGCGGTCGCTCGGCGCTTGAGAGGGTGGTTGAGGCCGGCTTGGCCGGTGGTTGCGACGGGGCACTGGTGGTGATTCGTCCGGCTGATGCCGAGCGGGCGGCGGCGCTCTGGGGAGAGGGGCGAAAGCGGGTGCGGTGGGTGGTCAATCCGCGTCCGAAGGCAGGGCGAACCGGCTCTTTGCAGGCGGGGATTGCGGCGTTGCCAGCGGTGGACGCGTTTCTACTGCATCCGGTCGATCATCCGCTGGTGCGGGCGGCAACCGTCGGCCGGCTGGTCGCGACCTGGCGGCGGGCCAGCGCGTCGGCTGGGTCGGCCGAGGCGGAAGGGAGAGCGTTGGCTCTGCTTGAGCCGGCGTGCGGGGGGCGGCGCGGACATCCGATCCTTCTGGCGAGATCTGTTGGGGAGCGCATTTGTGAATTGCATGCCGATGCTCCGCTCTATACGGTCGTGCGGGATTTGCGCGCGCGCGGGCGGGCGCGAACCCTGGCGCTCTCCGACTCCGGCATTCTGGCGAATCTGGATTGTCCCGGGGATTGGGAGCGGTGGACGGCGGGCGGTTTTCCGGGAGGCTGGTGAAAAACGGTGTTGCAACTCCTCGTTTTGGTTCTGATCGGTTGGGCGGGCTGGGCATTCTGGCGCTCGCGCCGGAGTGAGGGAGGGCTGGAGAAGTGCCGCGGGTGCCGCTTCAACCGGCGTTCCGATGATGATGGCACGCTTTGCGACCTTGGCAACAAAGAGGTTTTCAAGAACCGGATCCAGGTCTCCTGGTGTCAGAATTGGCAGAGGCGCTGAGTGGCGCAGCGTTATGCTCAAACATGGACTTTCGTGGCGAATCAACCCGGCACTCTCCCGGGAGAGAATCGGGTCACCCTTACGGATTGATGAGGAAGCAATGAGATCTGCGGCTTTGTTGCTGACGCTGGTCCTTTCCGGGGCCGCTCTGGGCGCCTCTGAGCAACCCTATCTTTATCAACGCTCAGCATTTGGAGCAGACGGGTTGGAACGGGTGGAGATCGACGGCGCGTTCGGGAGCCGAGACGCGTCGCTCTTCGGCGAGGCTGGCTACGAGCAGGGAATGCGGCTTTGCTACGGCGTCGGATCCCGACTGACAGTGGAACTTTGGGGAGGATCGCTGCTGCACGCCGGTGAGCGTGAACGCGTGGCCGGCGC